>NZ_JBIQLE010000014.1:0-96261 GCF_044464525.1 Pusillimonas sp. | reverse complement strand
TATTCGTAAGATAGGTCTAACTGCGTTCCTACGCTGACGTTGGAAGGCACTTTGTAGCCCGAGTTAGCTAGTGCTCGTAAATACTGGTCGCTAACCACCCCGCCATTATGGGTCATTAAATTGCGGCGCTGAGCCATTTCGATGAAGTCATCCCATTCCGGGAATGCGCGCAACGTTTTTATGGAGAATTTCGTTTCAAGTATTGCGAATTGGTCAACATAACTTTCGCGGCGTATCGAGTCGACTTCTTTCTCCAACAAGTGATGCTTCGCGTCCTCAATGGATGAGAATTTGAGTAGCTCTGAGAGTGCTATCTCGCGAGCCATTCCATTGAAAAGCTCGGGCTTTTCGAGGTGCAGCAGCTTCAGTAGCTCTCCAATGAACGCATCAAATTCACTGAATATGCCAATAAACATGCTGCGTTCAGTGGTAAAAATTATGTTGGATCTATCCAGCTTACGAATCAATTTCAGTGCTTTAAGCACCCTGCTGGTTTCGTGATCCTGATGAGGAGGGACGCGAACCGAAAAGTGATTTTCAGCCTCGTTCACAATATGGGGTTTCAACGTGTTCTTGGCGTCGCCTCGGATTTTGGTCACGGCCTTAGCAATTGCCGGTACTGCAATGGTCATGGCGAGACCAATACCGTCGATACGTCGCAAAAATTGCGTCACCAGATCGGCGATAGGACCGAAGGAGTGGTCCTTTTCTTCTACATCCAAGCCATCGTCTGAGTCTTTTGCGCTTTCACAAGGTAAAAGAGAGAGAGGGGAAGGAGATATCGACTTCGCTTGCTCAGGCTCTGAGTTTTCCTCAGTCTCAGTTGAGACCAATGCGTTCATGTCGTCGTCCTCGGTAACTGCCATTATTTGTCACCATTCAAATTACAATATGTGTCGAAAGCTCAAAGATGAAAGCAAATGATACATCAATGAGGTTGGTCTAGCCGCGGGAGCCAGTTTTTGGCCGAAAAAGGTGGTAACAAGGTCCGTTACAGTTCGACAAAACCGCGCATGAAATCAGTCTTTGTTGGTACAGGTCGATTCAGTGCTGCGTAACCATGAGGAAGGCCTATGTTTAAAAAACGATGGGTTGCTGGACTCAGTTGACCGCCACCATTTTGACCCCCAAACGCTATACATATGTGTGCATCAAGTTATTTACTTATCAACGTCGATAAAAGGGGCGCAAATGGCACAAATTGGATATGCACGGGTGAGCACTCGTGATCAGAATCTGGATATGCAGCGTGATGAGCTGCTCCGAGCTGGGGCGGAAACTATATACGAAGACCATGCCAGCGGTAAGAGCGCCGATCGGCCAGAGTTAGAGCACTGTTTAAAAGCGCTTCGCACAGGAGACACTCTGACGGTGTGGCGTTTGGATCGGCTGGGAAGAAGCCTGCATGACTTGGTAAATATTGTCACGGACCTCGAACGTCGGGGAATCTCCTTCAGATCACTGAAAGAGGCGATTGATACTCAAGGCCCCGCCGGGAAACTGGTTTTCCACATGTTCGCAGCGCTTGCGCAGTTTGAACGGGAAATCATAGCGGAGCGAACCGTTGCAGGGCTGGCAGCGGCCCGAGCTAGAGGCCGATGTGGGGGACGTCCACACCGTCTTTCTCCGACTCAACGCAAGATCGCTCTGACGATGATGAACGCCGGCGAAATATCTGTGGCGGATATCAGCAAGCATTTTGGGGTATCGCGATCGACTCTTTACAACATAGTGTCGGAAAGTCGGAAAGCCAATGGTGCAGTAACGGTGGTGCCTGCCGAAGTGGCTCCCCAGCCGGCCTAGCGAAGCAAGCTTCGATTGGGCGGGTGTCTTAATATGTATAACTCTAGACGTGATCTGACAAACACTGTTAGACAGGAAACGACCCTGAGCAGCCAGTCAGAGCAAAGCCACAAAGCCGTTATCCGATTAGTAAGGAACCCATGACATGGCGCGGATCCTTACGTAAGTTATAGTGTTTGCAATGAATGCGCTCATGGCACAGAAGCAGTCACCGTGGTGCGTGTAGGACAAGAGGTGCGTATGGAATCCGAGTTAGAAGTCAAAGTTAAAGAGGCGCGACGGTCAAGCGCTAACTATTCATCCAAGCCGCCGTTGCTACGCGGTGCAGCTTAATTCAAGCGTTAGGCGTTATGAGTCGCACCGTTCCTGATTGGATAATTCAAACTTGCTGGTGGGTCTCCGGGATATTTGCGACTGGTGCCCTTTGGTACTTCTTATCCATCAAGGACAACTCGTATGCTGCCGGTTCGGGTGCTTCGGCATTAGCTTTCGCCCTTGCGGCAATTACCCTACACAGACGCAAGGATCAACTTGCTGAGAAATCACTTCCGACGGAGTTCAAGGACGAAGTCCCCGACGACTACGTTCGGCGCTCATTGGACGAGCCAACTGATGTCCGTTTATTTCAGGCACTCCCAGAACTCAAGGCGATTGCATGCCGAACCGCCCAAAGGGGATGGGACACTGGCATTACCGTCGAAATGCGCAAAGCAACGTACGACGTTGTGGACTTTTACGAACTTATTTGGCTAAAGCTTGCAGAGTTCTACCCGGTCAAGCACTTTGGCAAGGATGGAGCTGCGGCCCATATCAAAAGCTACGTGCGCGAAAGGTATAAGTTCCATTGGGCGAAGCATGAGCCAGGTGGGCCAGGTACCGGGGGTACAATCGTCGGTGTGCTTACGGGCGGAGATGTCATGCTTGACTTAGATCGCTTGATCGTCGAGACATCCATGGCCGTCATTGGATACAGGGATGGCTTCGACTTCAATGCTTGGCTTGCTCGGTGGAAAGCCGCAGGCCCGTCGAATGATACCTAACCCTTCGCTAGTGTGCGCTGCCGACGTTAACCGCTACACTCAAACGTTAACCTCAAAGATTCATGGACCTCGTTGACACACTGCGAAAGAAGATTGATGTGCTGGAGGACGGCGAGTACGTCCCTGGTTTGAAGGCGGTTCTGCTGCACATCGAGACCGCCTTCCGACATCTATCACGCGGACAAGAGACCGACGACGACACAGCCTTCACCGACGCGATCTATCGGACAAACCAAGCGTTTGAAGGCAGTGTCAAGGAAGCCTATCGAGTCCTAGCTGGTCAGGATCCTGCGAAGAAGCGTCCTTTTGATATTGAAAACTATCTGGAGCAGAACGACATCTTCCGAAATAGGGTGCTGAGCCAGCTAACTACGTACCGTACAGAGTGGCGGAACCCATCAGCCCATGATTACAAGCTGGACTTTGACGAAAGCGAGGCATTTTTAGCCATTGTTTCTGTATCAGCCTTCGCTTGTCTCCTCCTCGATCAGATTGCTGAGCGGCTCGCCTTCACAAGGTCACAGGCAGAAACCGAAGCACAGAAGGCAACTCTTGAGGCGAGCCTTGCGCAAACCTTGAACGCCGATCTACTGGTCAGAGTTACAGAGCTACTAAATCAGTTCTGTGCAATTCACTTGCCTTCGGCGTCATCATTAGGAAAGGAAACTGAGTCACAAGTGATCGGTGCGCTTCATGGCTTTCTGTCGTCAGCCGCACCCGAACTCGCCGTTCAGACTGAAGCCCATTTGAATGAAGGGAAGACATTCCGAGCAGATTTGCTGGTATCGCGCGGTACAGAGAAGGTCGTGATTGAGCTCAAACGGAGACTGATGAGGCAAAGCTATGCGAATGCTGTCGCGCAGGTAGAGCATTACTTACTGATCGGGGGCATCAAGGATGGCATCTTATTGTTCTTGCCTGATGCTCCGAGTGACATGGAGAGACTTGACACAGTTGTTTCAGGGACAGACGGGCGGCTTGTCGTACTGTCGCCTCTGGGATCTAACTCATTGCTCAACTTGACGCCTTCTAGCCTCCGGCCTCCCGCCGTCGGTCAGTTCCAACGTTAAACGGCCGCATTGCCAATGCGACAACGGCCGCTCATGGCCGATTGTAGCCACACAGCAAAATAACGGAATCCGACTCTATCTATTACCTTTCCTTCTACAACCATGAAGTCGGTCGGACTCATATTTCTCAGCCACTGTGACTGCATTCGTTGTAAATGCAAGTACGCGCACAGTGGCGATAGTCAGAACAAAGCCCAATACCCACCAGGAGGGGCTAATAAATGGCCCCACATTGTATGCGATGAGCAAAAACACACCGACAAGAAATGACAATAAAGCCCAGTCGAAAGCACGTAGTATTGTGTCATACACATCCTTTAAACGTCGGCGGCGTGCATCGTCCATAGTCTCATGGAGAGCAGTTTTATAGGAGTTATAGGCTTTCCAAATATTCGATAACGCCGTAAATCCACCTAGGCTCGCTGAAGAGGCATATCCCGTCGCCAGCGTCTCCGAAATTGAAGAGCCTGCCATCAATGCGACAACCACAAACAATAGAACCGGTACGCTAAGTGTCAATAGAACTTGCCTCCTTGGTTCTGCACCCAACTTGTCAAATAGCTTTTCCTGTTCCTTGTTGAGGCCTATTTGAAGCTTTAGCTTTCTTGATGTTGAAATAGAAAAAACGAGGACTAAAAAACATACGAATACGCTAGAGTATCCAGTCCAAGGGTTTTCAAAAAACTCTTTCATAATCAAATTAAATGCTTGCCAAGTGGACAAAACGAAATTGGCCATGAAATTTATAAATCAGTCAGCCAGATGTCCGCTCCTGGCCAAAAGCGGCTGCTATGAGTTCGGTTTCGGCTTGATCAGGCAGTGTATGTCCGATCAAGTCTGAGTTAGTACACTTAACCTATGGCTCCCTCGCAGGGACGTCGTACAATCAGTACTGGATCAACGTATTGGGAATCCTGGATGCAAGGTTCAAAAGGCGGCAGCCAGTCACGTATGTTGGGGGACAGTTTACTTCTGGGTGAGCGTGAACTGACGCCCCAGGAAGCTGCTGCACTCAAAACGATTCGGCAACGCTGGGACGTAAAACTCGCCAGTTTGAACGAGGCCGGGGCTGCTGAGCGTCTGGATTCCGTTATGCGTAACCCGGCTAAGTTGAATGACAGAGTCATTGCCGGCGAGTCATATTAAATTCTTCCTCAGCTCAATTTGCTCCCTGGCTGCCGGACTACAGCTGGGATCTCCGCCTTTGCACTCTCTCGAGCGCGGCATCTACTACTGATTTCACTTTGGGAGCTCTAGGCAGAGCATCGTCCGCAAATGCGGGTGCGATGAACTTGGGCAGCAGCACTAACTCTAGACCGAGGGAGTCGGCTACAGCTAGGAGGGTCGTCACCTGATAATTTGAGGTGCCGCTCAGCACATCTGCAAGGGCTTGACGAGATATGCCGCTTCTTTTGCTTAGCTCGTCCTGCGTAAGAGCGTAATGTTCTACGAGTTCCTGTACAGAGGTTGCTAGGCGCTCCAAGTTAGTAGTCATTTATTATCCGTAAAAGGCGGGTTTCACTGGAGCGACGCCTGGCCGGGCGTCTCCACGGCTGGTGTAGCAATAAATATGTCGACTGGCGCTAGCTTAACCAGCTTTTGAGCGTCGGCGACAGATCCGTTTAGCCATCGGTCGACGTCGTTGCGCTCAATTGCAACGACATAGCGCTTATCCTGGGCATTCGCCGGCAGAGTAGGGTCCGGTTTATGCATCCGCTGCATTAATGGATGCGAGTCTGCGTTTAGCGTGAGCATCGTGTAACTCTCAACCAGTTCGCCAGTCTCTTTGTCGAGCCAGTCCACCAACGTACGGGGTTTTGGCGGCCGATTTGCCAGAAGCGTTCAATTTCGGCCTGGTCGGGCGATATGTATCGATTACACATAGCCCAATTTTCCGCCAACAGGCGTCGTCGCGCAACGTCCCGACGGGACTGGCTTGGAAGCGGACCTTAGCCCCTTTGTTAATGGGTCACGTACTGATTTGCCTCCTCCAACATGGACAGCCGCATTGCATGTCGCTCCTAATTTAGGTGGTTAAACACAGTTAGCACCGCCGTTTCGCTTGCGTCTGGGCCCAAAACTTCGTGCGCAATGCGTAAAGCTTGCATGAGCGCTTCCTGAACGGCGTTTCCCCCTTGCATTGAAACCTCCCCCTTGGTAGAGAGGTTATTGTGCGGTTGTGCAGTAGCGATGTCTATGCGCACTTACCGAAGGGCGAGTTGGAAGTCGAAGAGGAAGCAGTGCGGGAAATGACGGCGACCTTGACGAGCGTGCGCGATCAGCCTCAACCAAACCCGGTACGGGCTTAGGGGTTTGGCCTCGATTCGCGTGGCTTTTCGGTAACTGCTGATAGCGCCACAAAAATACTGGGCAGAAAAAGCGTGCATTTCTCTATACTGTTTGCGGTCGTCGTGGCCGCAGACATTTTGTGAGAGTAAACATGCAAAATCTGCTGTCTGTAGCCCAGCTATCAGCTGTCACCGGCTTAGCCGTTCAAACCATTTACAACCGTCGCAAGGACAAAGACGGTCTTCCCGCAATCACGCAGATTGGTTCCAGGGTGCTCTTTCGTCAAGCAGACGTGGAAGCCTGGATTGAAAAGCATCGGCAGGCCAGTCCAGAGGATGGTGCCGGTGTGCCCGCCGAGCCTGTGGCTGCTCCAGCGGCAGAAAAACCGCGACGTCGCGGAAGACCTACGAAAGTCGAGACTTTAGCTCGGCAGCGTGCGCTGAACGCATCCTAACTTTACCCGTATACAAAATTGCGCTCTCCCGGCGGCAACCGGAAGGGGCGTCTTCGTGTGGCCTTCATTCTCTTGTCAATTGAGTATAGGGCTAACTGCAACCTGGCCGTTTTCAGCCAGTGGAAATATTTGTTTCATCGAGGACAGCTGACGTTTAGCTGAAACGGCACGCCTTGGAGCGTGCTATGACCCATAGTACTCAACTGCCCGGGAAGGGCGGCACATCGACTTGCTCTGCGGACGCAGCCGCTGAACTTGTCAATAAGATCGAAATAAGTGCGTCGTATAGCCCTAAGCGACGCAGAAACACCCAAAAACGTAGGGTGAAAGCTCTGGTGAGCGCAGGCCAAGGCACAGCACTACGCCAGGGGAAATACGCTATCGCCATGACCCTAACCTTCAAGAATAACAGTGATTATTCGTCCCAATGTCTGAGGGCGTTTACCGAGAAAGCGCGTCGTTGGCTAAAGCGGCGCGGGCATACGTTTACCTATGTTTGGGTCCTGGAGCGCGCAAATCGCCTGCATTATCACTTAATGGTGTGGTTGCCACGAGGCATAAAGCTTGACCATGCACAGCTGGCTTCATGGTGGCCCTGGGGGTCGACGTGGGCGGAGGCGTGTAAGAGCGTCCGTGATTGGGGTTTGTATATCGCAAAGTTCAACAGCGAGAAGGCTTTTTGCAAAAACACCCGTCTATACGGCCATGGAGGCTTTGACGCGGCCGCCAAGTTTTCAGTGTTGCGGGCTTATTTGCCGATATGGCTCCAAAAGCTGCTTCCTAACTCTGAGCGGGCGACGCGGGCCAGGGGCGGAGGATGGGTGAATCAAAATACGGGGGAGATATATTCCTCGCCGTACAGGTGGACGCCACGAGGGATGGTGCGGGTAATGACGATGGGTGCCTTGTTTTCGTGAATTACCTTGGGACTAAGTCACGGCAGTAGGATGCGTCTGTCATGTGCCAGCAATTGAATTTTGAGGAGTCTTGTCAGGCGGCCTTTCTCAGTGGGGCGTGTCTACTAGACACATTTGGACCTTTCTCAGTGAGGTGTGTCTACTAGACACACTTGGGCCCGTCACCGAGCAGTGATCCCGTGGTATCTTTCTAATCGGCTGTGCAGAGAGCCACCCGCTCGCGATGGGGAAGCCTAAAGGGCTCTGTGTTGGTTAGCTACGTCGTCACGGTTTCCGTGGTCTTTGACTGGCAAAGGTTAGCGAGCGACCGTCGCCATCCCAACATCAAGGACCCAGCATGGTAATTCCAGCTTTCCGCGACTCGGCCGAGGCTAAAAGGCATATTACGCGTTTGCATGTGGCTTTTGCTCATTACGAGATACGCCAGCAATCTCAGGAGGGATGCGCATCCTCTGTATCCCTCCAACAAGTTTATAGTCTCGTAGCGCGTGTCCTAGGATATGAGCGCTGGGAGGACCTTTTTCGAGCATTGACTTGCGCGCCTGAGGCGCGTTACGTCGATCTCGATGGACTCAGCATCAGGAACGCCGCAGCCGAGGCTTTGAGCCGGCGCTTTGCTAGCCTGTTAGGGAATATTAATCAGGCCGACGCTATAAAAGCCGCAATCCACTTTTCCGGCTTCGGTTGTTCTCCCGCCGAATATTTGCGGCAAATATGCATTTCAAAGCATATATTGAGTACGGGCATGACTGCATCGCAATTTGCCACAGTGAGCTGGGTGGACGAGAGTTTTAGCCGGGGCGTACGCCACGGCATGAAGGATTACGACGCGCTCGATTACCTACGCCGACTGGTGATTGCCAAATATCTGGGGCGTCCTATCCCGCCTAGACCCCTTGGCCTCAGGATTACGCCTGACGCGCGTATATATGAGCGGTTGTTATATAGGTATTTACGTATTGACGGATAGGTTATGAGTGCATCGCGGATAGCGATGGAGAAAATCCTAATCCTTAGTTGGGGCCCGTAAACAATTGGACTATCTCGGGGTCGTCGGGATCGGTCGGTTCGATAGTCCGAATTTTGCTTTTGGCTACTCCGAAGCGCTGATGTGTGGGTATCGGCTCTATGGGTACGATCTGAGCGGCGGGCTTGCCATTTCGCAGGATTATGATGGCTGTGTCGTGGCCCTTTTCAACGGAGCGAATAAGTTTGGGCAAGATGGATTTAGCCTTGGTTAAGCTTACAGCACGCATCGCAAATCCTATTATCGGTTGCCAGTGGCTCTGAAGTTTACGCCTTTGAGCTTGGATGTTTCAAAAAATGCAAAATCCAAAAACTGGCGCGCATCTTGTGATGCCATGGTGTATCAACTTTTAGGCAAGCACCTCCTGACTAATTTAAGCAGCACTTCTTGTGCTTTCGGCCGCTACCGCAGGGGCATGGATCATTCCGGCCGAGTTTCTTGCGGTTGTCCTGTTTTGAAAGCAGGGGAAGAGCATCGCGCACTTTTGATGCCGGTTTCATGTCAGCGGTCAGCTGGACGGTGCCAACTTGCCCTGGAAGTAAATGGTGTTGTCCCGATGGCAGATTGTTGCGAGTGCATGAGCATATCCCGGAGATCCAACCAACTTAGTCAGTTCTTCAAGAATTCGAGTTTCTTCTCGTGGTTTCTCCATGGCTTCTCCAATCTTGTTCTCAACCCCAGTCGGCAAATTACGAATATTGCCAGCGCTGCTTCTAATTGAAGAGTTCCTGGAAGCCGCGTTGTATTGGACGGCAGGTGACTGACTTCAGCTTCCAGCAGACATTGACGTCCGACCAAATCAAAGCAGCTTATGGACTTTGATCGGGTTCTGAATGGTTATTGCCTGAGACCATAGCGAGATTAATTGCCGCTAAATTCCTATTAATTTCCTGAAGAGAATCGCGAATACTTCCGAAGGTAGTTTGATTTCGTCCCTCAATGGCATCAACCACGGCCTGCTCTAGGCTTTTTATCGTTACCATTCCCTTAAAATGTTCGACGGATAGAGCACAGGTGTCGATGGCTCTTTTCTTTCGCCAAAGCGGTGGGTTGAACATGTACGTTATATTTAACTGAATCCCTTCTGGCCCTAGCTCCTCCGCAAGCCCTCCGAATTGTCCCCCATGAAACACTAAGCGCTGGCCGGGCGCAAGCAAGGGTATGCCTGATGTGGGTATATAGCTGCCCTGCCTAGATGGTGCCTCAATCCCATACCATCCAATAGGTATCGGTTTCGAGAACGTTATATCGGTGGCATTGCCGGTTCCTACATTCTCAATAATCAGTTCGATTATTGATTGCTGCCGCTCGCTAGGTTGATAGTATGCAACGACTTGGGGCTGGGAGCTTTTGTAGACTGCCACATACGCCACCAACGCAGCAAGTACGGCAGACGCCGGGGCCAAGTAGTCAGCCAGATATTGGGTCACATTACCCATCGTCAAACTCCCCTCATAGTCATAGAGATAGTAGTTTGTATAGTATCAATAAGTAAGCGAGTGGTATCTGGCGGTTCTTGGTAACCGTGGCACAGCGAGGTGGTCGATTCGTGAGTGAAGCATTAGATTTACGCCTCGAAGGTAAACACAGCTTTTAGGCGTTGCTGCCGTCTAAAAGCAGTCTTTCGCCATGGCTTATTTTCCTCACGTAAAACAGGTGAGGAACCTGCCCCATGTAGCCCCTCCTTTGGGCTTCTCCCAAAAACGGCTTCAGCTGCTCTCGAATTCCATGAAAGCCTGGGTAGTGCGAAGCGCGTTCAAGCAGTTTGCCTACGGTAGCGTAGTGGCGACTGTTTAAGAGTGCATGTAGCTCGTTATAGTGGTCAGCCATGGTTTGCCGAGGCAATTTCCACGTCCAGGCAATGCGCCCACGGTGGGAGCGGCGCACTAGCTGGTATCCGAGCCAGATTAGGCGAATTCGTTTGCGAGCTACTTCTTCCAGCGTCTCTTCGCCAAGGCCATCGCCTTGTGTGGCCAACATTAGCCACTCGACAGTTTCCGCGCCTTCCGGCCAGTATAGGACCATTGCCGTATTGGCTAGCCCATGCTTTTTACGAGTGATCCGCTGGGCCGGCGTACAGCCTATCCCATACTTGGCATGAAGCTTCTGGGCGAGTCGTTGCGCTTTGCTGGCGGCAACTTTGCCGTGCGTGTATCGATCGTAGCCTTTGGCGACTAGATCAGTGATTCGGATGAGGGCGGCGGTTTTCGATCGTGCGATTGGGGTTGATGCGGGCATGTCTTCTCCTTGAGGGGGTTCAAAGAGGTATAGCGCCGAGCCGCAGAATTGTTATGTCATTTGGCGCGACAGCGCCGCACATAATGATGTTCCATACCGAAGAGAGAGTTCGGAGCTATACAGAGTCGAGGAACGAGCGAAATGTATGCGCAGAGAGTTACGCGAGGGCTGGCGGCGATGCGAGAGCAGCGGGCGTCTCCACACGCGTGGCGGTCTGCTCAGTGATCCTGGCGTAATGTCGGGTGCACTGAGCAGACCGCCAACTTGCACACATACATTGCCACAGGGGGAAACCCCATGCTGAGGTTCGCCAAACCTCAGAAGATCGCTTTAGCTGTATGCCGCTTAATCGTGGCTCGTACGGCTGAAATGGGCGCTGGAGGGTGACAACCCTTCTTCGACCCAATCCGCAAAAGCGGTGTTGGGCGACACGGAAACGGGAGGCGTGGTAACACGCCCAGACCCTGTTCACGTGGATAGCGGTAGCCAATCCGCCCTTGGGATAGCTGGAACTGAACGGCTATGACGAGGACTCGGCAGGTGGGCTTATGAGGGCGCAGTAATGCGTCAGGGGCACGAGGGGAAACCTGGACTGCTCGGCACCTCGCAGATAACGCGAGGGTCTATGGATAGCTTAAGCCTGTAATTGGGGGTGTGAGTCCCTCATCTGAGTAATCACCTTGGGCCTGCTCCTTCTGGGAGTGATTCGTCTGTGAGAGGTTGGGCAGGTAAGCCTAGCTACGGAACATCGAGGGCTGAAACCGGGCGACCGGGTAAGCGTATGCGATGCACCAACCTTGAGATGACAGAGCCTTAAATCGTGGTGAGACCACTGGAACTAACGTGGGAATCTCCGATTTGCGCTGAGCCGGGTGGCACCAGTGAGCAAGGGAGAGGGAGCGGCGGATAGTAGAGTTCGAGCCGATTGCGAGCCCTAATCAGGTAAGCATGAGGCGACGCTGAAAGGCGACTCGAAAACTGCCAGCGATCTAAAAGCAATGTGTGTACCCCGACAGTCGGGGGTGAGGCTTGGCGGCCTCCTGCAATGAAACGCCAGTCGCGCCGCTTGGCGGCGGCTCGACTGAACTTCGGCCTTGGCGGGCTGAACAGTGGGTTAGGAAGAACTTTATCGGGAAACTTGAACGGAGGAAATACGACATACTCATCTGGGCCACTCTCGGCATTGGATGATCTCGGCCGCCCAGCAACAGCGGGGCGTCCTTCTTGGATACTCCGGTTGATCGTCCCCGCTGGAGATACGATGGCGCAGCAACGGCTTCAATTCTCGGCATGAAGAGCGTGTTCGAGAGCGCCTTATCAGAGTATGCGTTCTAATACTTATTAGGCTTCTTACGGGAAATCAGCATGCACGTTTATAGGTATCGTCCTTGGAATCTCTTAACTCAAAAGGAACTCCGGTATGACGAGTGGTACTTCGCTTCACGTGAAGAACTCAATGACCCTATGGATATGCAATCCAAATTTGAGTTTTCCGATAAAAGCGAAGGAATTTGGTTGAGAGCAATCCGTAGGTTTTTGGGTGGACACACATGGGGAGAAGTGGCAGCAGATTACTTCTCGAGCATTTGCCCGATGTCATATGAAAAGCTGCTTAGCGAGTATCACCTTCACTCATCTAACGTGGCTGACAGCATTGCAAAAACCCATACGCTGAGTTTTCATGATATGCGGGGGATATCTGATTTTCTGGAAGAGTTCAAAGCGATGTTGTCGCTTTATGCGCCAAATGCAGGGTACTCAATCTCACTTTCAGGTTGTAACGATGAGATGTTGATGTGGTCTCATTATGCTGGGAGTCATTCTGGATATTGCCTGATCTACCGCCCTATAGCCGGTTTCTTAAACCAGTGCCCAGAACGTACTAAGAATAGTTTGTCTGTGAGCCCTAGTCATACAACCGCCATCGGCAAGGGATTTAGAGTTGCTGCGATAACCTACGCAAACGAGTTGGCTTCTATAGATGCATTTAGTTTGTTGCCAGGTATTTACACTGGGTATGAGTTCAAGACTGAAAAAGAGCGTTTGGATTTCCATGACAACATTCGACAACAGCTATTAACTAAGAATGAATGTTGGGCTTATGAGAAAGAGTATCGGTTGTTATTGCCCCAACCGAGCAGATATGTATCGGGAAAGTCAGCGTATAGTAATTATCAGCGACTGTTCCATTATGACTTCAACCAGGTTGTCGGCATCGTTTTCGGTTCTCGAATGAAAGAATCTGAGAAAGCAGATATCAAAGAGATTATTAATGAAAAACTCCAGAAGAGAGCTAGAGCTTCAGGGGGAAACAGCGCAAAAACTTACATTTTTGATTTTTTATACCAACAAGCAGAGATCTGCTCTTCGTCCAGAGCTGTACGAGTCGTTGATGAAGAAATGATATCAATGGGTACGCCGTTAAAAATTGGCAGTGAATACTACGACAGACGATTGGCATCGTGGAAAGCATTTGGAGGGACAACAGTTGAGTCGGGACGGTTTAGTCACGAACCGATTCCTTAGGGGCTGCGCACCGAGCACTTCGCCGGTGGCGGAATGCCGGCTCCCCAATTCAGCACTCAGCCGCGAACTATCAATGGTCCGACGTAGTCCTTTTGTACGAAGAAAATCGCCAGCGCTGTAGAAATTCGTGGCTGGATTGGTGCGAACTAGAGCTGGATTTTTTTTGCGAACAGGATTATGATGATGAGTTAGGTTCTACACATATCTTCTACACAACGATTCGCGGCGCCGCGAGTAAGTCTTTGAATTTATTGTGTTTTAATTTATTGATCGCGAATCCCTCCGTCTCCGCCAGTTATGCATAACCCCTTGGTTTTATAGAAACATCTATAAAACCAAGGGGTTATTTTTTTCTACACGACTGACTACTTATACAGTAAGTTTGGTAGCCATAACGATATTGGTACAAACGCGACGATTAAACCTAAACGCACCAGGTCAGCCGTAAAAAACGGCACTATTCCTTTAAATACGGTGCCTGTCTTTACATCTTTAAGGACGGCAGACAGCACGAATATATTCATTCCGACGGGTGGGCTGATTAGGCCAATTTCTGTGACCACCACGGCGACTATTCCAAACCAGACCAAGTCAAAGCCTAGCTCGGCAACCAGTGGAAAGAAAACCGGTATGGTAAGTAAAAGCATGGATAAGCTTTCTAAAACCATACCCAAGACGATGTAAATAAGCAGAATGGCAAAAATTACAGCTATAGGACTTATATTTAGCCCCTGGACGAAATCAACCAACAAAACAGGAAGACCGGCACGGTTGATAAAATCCGAAAATATCAGTGCACCTATAACTATCGCAAACAACGTGGCAGAAGTTCTGGCGCTTTCGGCAAGCGTCTCGAATAAGTTAGCCCATGTCAGGGTACGCCTGAGCAGCGCAATAATAAACGCGCCCCCAGCACCTATGCCGGCGGCCTCGGTAGGGGTAAAGATACCTAAATATATCCCGCCCATTACCAGCGCGAAAAGTGCCAGAATATTTCGTACGCCGAGAAGAGCCTGAAAGCGCTCGGGCCAGCTCATGCGTTCGCCGGCAGGGCCCGAAGACGGGTTGCGCCAGACGGTGTACTTAACTGCGGCAAGATATAAAAATATGCCCAGTATGCCTGGCAAAAGACCTGCGGCGAATAGCTCGCGGATACTGGTTTCAGTTAGCAAGCCATAAATAATAAGCATGATACTAGGGGGTATCAATATGCCTAAAGTGCCCCCGGCAGCGATTGATGCTGTGGCTAAAGAATCAGAGTAACCATAGCGCCGCATGGGGGGCATTGCCACCTTGGACATCGTGGCCGCCGTTGCCAGGCTAGACCCGCACACGGCGGAAAACCCTCCGCAAGCAACTACCGTTGCCATGGCAAGGCCGCCTTTTCTGTGCCCTAGAAAGGCATAGGAAGCGGCATAGAGCTCGCGTGACAAACCCGATCGATTAACCAGGTTGCCCATAAGAATAAACAGCGGGATTATTGAAAGACCGTAGTCTTGCACGGTGTCTATTATTCGGTTCGCAGACAACGATAACGGGACGCTCCAGCGATAGGTGGCGAAGTTATCCCAGTTAAGGCCATTCAGTACTGCAAAGCCAAAAAAACCTACGATACCCATCGCAAAAGCTATGGGTACTCGCACCAACAATATTAGCGTTAATAAAACACCGAAGCCGACAAGAATAACGCTCACTTTTTAGCCTCAGCTTTGTTTTTGTTGTGTAGACGGATTGAATTCAATAGGGAGTAAACAATTAAGCCGGCACTGGTGACCCAGCTTAAAACAGCGATGTACTGTATTACCAAGCCCACTGGTATATGTAGAAAATCGGTGGTTATGCCACGTTTAAGGCTGCGTGCGCCTATTTCATATACGCGTATTGCAGCAAAATATAAAGAGACTGAGACCAATAGTGTCGATATCCAGACCAGCACTTTTATGAGTGCATTCGGTAGAATTGAGTCAATCAAATCAACAACTATATGACCCCCACGCCAAGTGATTACCGGCATAGCAGAAAACAGTACGACTGCCAGCCCCATTTCAGTTAGTTCAGTAGCGCCTTTTATGGGGTTGCTTAAAAAATAACGACCCACAACGTCGGCGCACGTTAAAACCATAAGAAGGAAAAGAACGACGGCAGCAATTAATTCAAGAAAGAAGGCCAACCATTTGATTGGCCCTTTTTCTTCATACTGCTGATTTACCCAGGCAATAAAAGCCATGATCAGTGTTCCGGGCCAGTTTACTGTTGTGTTGCAGCGTAAGCTTTCGCCTCGTCGCGTAGCATTTGCAACGCGGCTTTGGCATCGATACCCTTGTTTGCAACCCGTGCCAGCCATTCTTCGTCCAGACCTTTAACTTTTTCGTTGTAGGCTATGGTGATACTGTCGTCAGCGGTTAATTCCTGAACAGTGGCGCCGTTTTCTTTTGCATAAGCCAGGGCTTCTGTGTCTGCAATATCCCAAGACTTACCCGCCATCTGAGACAGCTTTTCGCCAGAAACACTTCTGATGGCAGCCGCGTCTTCTTTGCTTAAGGAATCTAAGAAATCAGGATTGATGAACATAACAAAGCTGCCCATGTACATACCGGTAGGCAGTATGGTGATATGAGGCGCAACTTCTACTAGCCTTTGTGCTTTTTGTTCGGTTGCGGGCATAAATACGCCATCGACCACGCCAGTTTGCAATAGTTCATACACCTTGTTGCCTGGTGCTGCGACGGGGGTTATACCTAGGCGTTTACCGATTTCAGCTTGTACTCCGCCACCGATACGAATCTTTTTACCCTTTAAGTCATCAAGGCTTCGTACAGGAAAGTTGGTTTGCATAACGCCTTGGCCATGCGCAAACAATGCTAGGAGCTCTAGGCCATCATGCTCGCCAGATTCGGTCATGTACTTTTGATAGGTACGCCAGTGGGCTACCGACGCCGCTTCAGAGTTCACACCCAAACCAGGCAGTTCTACGATTTCTTGCAGATCGAAGCGCCCCGGTACAAAACCATGGAAGCTAAACGCCGCATCGCTTACACCGTCTTCAACCATTTGGAATAACTGCGTTGGGTTGTTGGACGTGTATTCAATATTGACCTTCACACGCCCGTCAGTGGCGTCTTCCACCCACTTTGCCCACGTGGGCCAAACTACGCTATTTTGCACATGGGTGGGCGGTAACCAAGTGCTTACGTTAAGGGTGGTTTGGGCGCCGGCACTGGCACTAATGGCTAGGGAAGCTGCACCCAGGGTTAAAGCAGTTATATATTTTTTTAACATTGAAGTCTCCTAATTATGAAATCAAAGGGCGATTCTAATTTTGCCTTTTGCACGTGAACAGCAAGTAATCATTAGCTTACTGGCGGCTTTTTCTGATGTACTAAGTACCTTGTCTCGGTGTTCTATTTCGCCCGCTTCAACAACGACTTCACAGCTGCCGCACAATCCTTCCTCGCAGTCGTTGGGTACATCAACACCATTCTCGAGAAGAACCTCTAGCAAGGTTTTGTCACGCGGCACATGATACGTTTTGCCGGTAGTCGTCAGCTCAACATCGAAAGGGGTTTCCAGCTCGGGGTTTAATACACTGCTAACCGAGCTAAATAGCTCGAATGTAAGAGGCAAGCCGTATTTATTAGCTAATAAATCCAATTCGTTTAGCATGCGTTCGGGGCCGCAGGCATAGACATGGGTGCTCGGTTTTTGGCTTTTAAGAAGGGCGTCGAGGTCGGCCCGACTTCCTTCAGACGATATGCAAACCTGCAGGTTCGTCGTGTCTGCCTGTATTTGTTCCAGATAGGCTAGTTCGTTTCTGTTGCGACCACAATAAACCAAAGAGTATGGTTTTCCCGCCTTGTTTAGCGCGTAAGCCATGGAAAAAATAGGCGTGACACCAATACCCCCCGCGATCAATAAATAATCGTTAGCCCCTAGGTTCAATTTAAAGAAGTTTTTCGGGCCACGTATTTTTAGTGTATCGCCTACGTGCAGGTTTTCGTGGATCCATGCCGAGCCGCCGCCACCGTGCTCTTCCCGTTGTACTGCAATTACATACTGCTTCGCGCTGGGGCACAGGGAATACTTCCGGACCAGGCCATTGGGCAAAAGCAGTTCTATGTGAGCCCCGGGGCTGGCAGTAGGCAGTTCAAGAGCTGTGTCATCCGTTTCTAGCGTTATTTCTTTAATATCGTGGGTCAGCTGCTTGATACTGACAACTTTTGTGTTGCGGTATATCTGTTTTTTGTCGGGGTTACCTATTGGGAATGCCCTCTGCCCCGATGTGTCGGCGACAATTTTCCTGGTGTCCCAGTGCAGCCACAGTTCTTCAGGACCATGAAAGGACGTGTTGGGCAGATTAGTGAACTGTTGTTCCGACAACTGCAAATAGGGAATGCGCCGTGTCAGCTCTTCAATGACGACGCACATCTCCATACGGCCTATATTTTTACCCAAGCACTGATGGGCCCCATAGCCAAACGAAAGATGTTCGCTGGCGTTGTCGCGTTGTATGTCTAGATAATCAGGGTTTTCGAAATGCTCAGGATCGCGATTGGCTGCCGCCATCACCAAAAACAGCTTTTCGCCTTTTGCAATCTTGACGCCGGCAATCTCGGTGTCGGCCGTGGCTTCTCGGCGCCATGCCACGATAGGCCCTGCATAGCGTAAACATTCTTCTACCGCTGCAGGGATCATGTGCGGATGGTCGTGCAGCTTTTTCCATAGACCCGGCGTAGCAAGTAAGTGTTGTATGGCGTTGGCAGTAGAGGTTGACGTGGTTTCGTGGGCAGCCACCAGTATTGCCATCATCATGGAATGAAGATAGTTGTCTGTGACGACACGTGGGTTCGAACGGTTTTTTCGAATCATGTCGTACATCCACCCTTTTTCATCGCCTCCATTTTCTTTCATGCGCTTTAAGACCTGGCCAGAGTAGTACCAGAACTTGCCGACCATAGTGGCGACATGCACCTGTTCTTCAGGCGACGGTTTGCCCCAGGTATTTACCTTGTGCGCCACACCATATTTTTGTAGTTCGGCAATGTCGCTATCGGGCACACCCAAAAACTTCAGTGCAATAACCAGGGGAACTTCCCACAACAGCGTGGAAAGCAGCTCGACCTTGCCATCATTAATAAAGCTGTCTACCTGTTTTTTAACCAGATCGCGGGTGGTTTCGCGGAGCGCTTCAAGATTGGGCGAGCTAAAGGCCTCGAGCAGTTCGCGGCGACGTTCGGTATGTATGGGTTCGTCTTCGTTCACCAAGGTTTTATTCATGGCGTAATCGTAAGACTTCAGTACGGCATCGGCTTCCTGACTATTTGGGGTGAATTTTTCTAGTACGTTACGGGCCGAAAATAGAACCGGGTCACGAAAAATCTCTTTGATGTCTTTGTATCGTGTAACCACCCAGTAATTCATGGTTTCGGAAAAGAATATGGGCTTCTCTTGGCGGAATTCTTTTAGTGATTCCGCCGGAGAAGATTGATAGCCTGAGTCAAACATGTCGAAACGAGCTGCCCGCATGTCTAGATCAGCAGAGGCGTGAAAGGGGCACTTTCGGACGGCGTCGTTTTCTGGGTTGCTCATTTTTTGTTCCGTGCTGACTAGACCTTAGTTCTTGAACTCTGTGGCATGCAGAAATTGCGTGTGTGCAGGCGCATTTTTTGTTCTGGTCCATTCTTCTAGCATTTCGTACTTCATTTCTTCGGTTATCTGAGCAATCTTGCTGGCTGCTGCTGGATCGTTGTAGGTCAGTTCCAGGCGGTGTCCGTTGGGATCGAAGAAATAGATAGAATGAAATAGGCCGTGATCTGTTACGCCCAACACTTTTACGCCGTTGGCTTCCAGATGGGCTCGGGCAGTCATGAGCGTTTCTTGGTCTTTCACCCTAAGGGCAATATGCTGCACCCATTCAGGGGTGTTGGCGTCTTTACCCATGGGTGGCTTGGTGGGGAGCTCGAAGAAGGCCAGCACATTTTCATTTCCCGCATCAAGAAATATGTGCATGTACGGATCGGGTTCTTTGGTGGACGGCACCTGATTTTCAGCAAAAGCCAGTAGAAAATCCATATTCAGATTTTTTTTGTACCACTCGACGGTTTCTTTGGCATCGTTGCACCGGTAGGCCACGTGGTGGATCTTTTCTATTTGAAAAGTCATGGTTGTCTCCTTTGTGTACGGCTATGCAGCATCAGGTTGATTTTCAGGCTGGGCCTGTTCAAACGCTGCCATAGGTTGGCATTGATGGTGTATACGCAAAATAGTGGAATAGTCAGACAAGTCTAGTTTGTAGCGATAGGCGTTGTATACCTGTGGAATAAGGCAACAATCAGCGATCGTTGGCTTGTCGCCAACGCAAAACTCACCTGAAGAATTAGCTAATAATTTTTCAAGTGCCCTAAAACCAGTATGTATCCAGTTCGCATACCACTCGGTTACCTGGTTTTTTTGGCTAGTTAGTTCTTGATTAAGGTAATTAAGAACCCGTAAATTATTCAGTGGATGTATGTCGCTGGCGATAAGCTGGGCTAAGGCCCGAGCCTGTGCCTTTGCTTTGGTGCTTGTTGGCAACAAAGCCACCCTGTCGGGGTAGGCTTCTTCGAGGTATTCCATTATTGCCATCGATTGCGTCAGTACAGTATCACCGTCAACCAGGGTGGGTACAAGTTCTGATGGGTTTAAGCGCACGTACCGCTCTGCGTGTTGCTCACCGCCATTACGCACCAAATGCACCGGCTTGTACGTATACGGAATCTGCTTAATATTAAGCGCGATTCGTACGCGGTAAGCGGCTGAACTTCTGAAGTAGCTGTATAGCACTAGCATTTTTGGCTACCGTTTTAAACGCTGGTTGCAGGCAATACCTTGCCACGCACTTCACCAAAGCCAACCCTTATGCCATCTTTCTGGCAGTGGCCTCGCATAATGATGGTGTCGCCGTCTTCGATGAAGTATCGGGTCTGGCCGCTATCCAGTGTTAACGGTTTAGTCATGTTCCAGGTAATTTCAAGCAGACTTCCATAAGACGATTTTTCTGCACCAGAAATAGTGCCCGAACCCATTAAATCGCCCACGTTTACATTGCAGCCACTGACCGTATGATGAGTAAGTTGCTGCGTCATGGTCCAATACATGTACTTGTAATTGGTGTCGCAAATAACCGTTTCCTGGCCGTCAACGCTGAGCGCCACCTGCAGATTGATATCGTAATTATTGTTCTGTGATTCAACCAAATAAGGCAAAGGTTGCGGTTCTTGCTTGGTGGGCTTACAACGGAACGGCTGCAAGGCTTCCATTGTTACTACCCAAGGGGATATGGATGTGCCAAAGGTTTTGGCATTGAAAGGCCCAAGGGGCACGTATTCCCACTGCTGGATATCACGCGCAGACCAATCGTTTAGCAAAACCATGCCAAATATATAGTCGTGTGCTTGGTCTATAGGAATAGGTTCGCCAAGAGTCGTGGGCTGGCCAACGATAAAGCCTGTTTCTAGCTCGAAATCAAGTTTCTTGCAGGCTGCAAGTACCGGGCGGTCGGTGTCAGGAGATTTAATTTGGCCGTTGGGGCGTACGATATCTGTTCCGCTTACGACAACCGAGCTTGCCCTGCCGTTATATCCTACAGGTAGTTCGGTCCAGTTGGGCATTAATGCGTTTTCAGGCCCCCTAAACATACTGCCAACATTAAAGGCATGTTCCCTAGAGGAATAGAAGTCTGTGTATCCTGGCACGTGCACTGGCAGGTGCATACGTGCGTCAGCCTGCTTCACCAATGCTACGTTTAATAGCTCAGGGTTGTCGCGCAGTTCGGGGTTGTTTTTATCTAGTAGCTGTTGCAAGCGTTGACGGGTTTCTTGCCAGACTTTTCGCCCCAATGAAATGAAATCATTTAAGGTGTCGTGGTTGAAGACAGTGGCACCAGTTATCGGCAAAAGACCCTTGGATTCAAGAACACTTAAATCTAATATGTATTCACCAATTGCCACACCCACCCGCGGCGGTTTACTGGCATAACTAAAGATGCCATAGGGTAAATTGTGTATTGAAAAGTCACTATCGGGTGCTATTTCTAGAAAGCATTCATTGGTGGCCATGTAATTTCCTAAACGTATCAGCGCTTGAGTACAACGCGTTTAGTATCTTGTGGAATCAATGGTATACATGAGTTATTCATGAGACAAACAATTTTTATCTATGCATTTATAAGTTTTACCGATGAATATAACGCTACGACAGCTTAGGGCTTTCTTGGTAGTCCACCATGCAGGCAGCTTCACCAAAGCAGCCCAAGAGCTTCATTTGACGCAATCCGCGTTAAGCAGCCTTATCAAAGAACTGGAAAGCAATCTAGACATGAGGCTCTTTGACCGAACAACGCGCCAGCTAGAGATCTCGGAAAGTGGGAAAAATATATTGCCAGCCGCTGTGCGCGTTTTGAATGAAATGAATGCCATGCACGACGAAATAGCACGGCTGAAGAACCTTGAGCAGGGCAAGGTGCGTATCGCGATTACTCAGCAGTTGGCATCAACCACATTGCCCGGCATGATTGCCGACTTTAACGCTAGCTATCCTAATATCAAGGTCAGTGTTAGAGATTGCGGTGTCGAAATGGTTCAGCAGTGCGTGCTAGATGCAACCGTTGACATAGGGATAGGGCCCGAGCGCGAGCTAAGCCATGGTTTAACCCAAGAACTCCTGTTTTCGCTGCCATTTCATATTGTGGCCCCGCCCGACCATCCTTTAGCCAAACTACCGGAAGTAACCTGGAAACACTTGAAGAATGAAGATTTGATCACTTTAAGTGGTTCATTTACCGAGCTGCTGTCTGATGATTTGCTGCGACGTTCTGCCGCCCACTTGCTGAATGCCAAATACAAAGTCAGCTTTATGTCTACCGCTCTTAGCATGGTCCAACACGGTTTAGGCGTAACGTTATGCTTGCCCTATGTGCACGAATGGGTCACACAAAACAAGTTATTGATGTTGCCTATAAAAAATCCGGAAATCCACCGAAAATTTTACTTGTACAGCCGTAAAAACCGAGTTCATTCCCCCGCCGTCGAGCAATTCATTAAGCTGTTCAGCAGCAAAATAAAGACCCTAGATTACGGCCAGGACACGGACGTTTCGCGTGCTAACTGATGACACATCTGGCCCCTTACTGCAAATAGACACAATGTTTGTTTGTGCGTGCTCGGATGGGCGTTAGGCGATATCCTGGACGCCGTGCTTTTCTACTACAGTTAATAGGCGCAAGAATTTTTTCCCTCATAACGAGCTCCATGGGCGACGCCCTCATGGATGATAAGGCTGCCTTGCGATTTGCACGGTATTTTGGCGGATTATGAAGAAGAGTTTTACGCAAGGCTCGATACCCAGGGTCTTGGCATCGTTCTCGCTTCCCATTCTGTTGACCAACATCTTGCAGGCATCGATGCTTTTCATCAACAGCTTGTGGGTGGGCAACCTGCTGGGAAGCACGGCATTTGGCGCGGTCACGGTGGCGACGACCATTCTGGTCATGGTGCTGGCTTTTGTCATTGGCATCAACAACGCGACCCTGACGATTTTTGCTCAGCTCAAAGGAGCCGGTGACGACGAAAAAGTCAAAATATACCTGAGTGCTTTTGTCGTCATTTTGTTTGCATTATCGTTGCTCATAAGTGTTACCGGCTTTGCGTTTTCCGAGCCGCTGTTGATGCTGATGAACACGCCGCCCTCGTTGATGGCTGCGGCAAAGACCTATCTGCAAATCAATTTCGCTGGTACCGTGCTGCTGGTTGGATACAACTTCATCGGTACGGCTTTGCGCGCCTTTGGAGATAGCCGAACGCCGCTGTATTTCGTTTTTCTGGCAACAGTGTTGACGGGTGTGCTTGCGCCCTTGTTCATGGGCGTTTTTCAATTGGGTGTGGCGGGTGCCGCTTTGGCCTGGCTGCTTGCGCAGTCGATCGCGTTCATAGGGAGCCTCGTCTACCTTTCGCAGAAGTTCAGGAAACATACATTCAGGCTGATGGTGCCTCGGCGGGAAGAAACCGAGACGATATTGCGCCAGGGGATTCCATCCGGCCTGCAAATGATCGTGATTTACGCCGGCATCACCGTCATCCTTTCTCTTGTGAACTCGTTGGGGGCCGCAGCGGTAGCGGGGTTTGGCGCGGCTCAGCGCCTTGACAACATCGTGCTTCTGCCGGCCGTGGCGCTGGGTACCGCCGTGAACGCGATGGCCGCCCAGAACATTGGCGCCGGCAAATGGCAGCGCGTTACGCAGATTTCTAGAGTCGGTGTGCTTTACAACCTGGTCATCATGCTTGCCGTGGCAACAATGTTGTTTATATGGGCCGAGCCCTTGGTGAGGCTGTTCATCCAGGATCCGGACAGTGTCAGTTTTGGAACAGACTACTTGAAGATCATTGCCTTCTTCTACCCTTTCATAGGGTTGAATTTCATCTTCAATAGTGTGGTGCGTGGGGCCGGAGCGATGTTGCAAGTGCTGGTGCTTAATATCATCTCATTGTGGTTGCTGCGCGTCCCGCTGGCCTATGGGGCCACCCATCTGTTCGGAGAACCTGGCGTAGCCATGGGCATGGGGGCCAGTTTTGTATTGAGCTTTTTG
Source organism: Pusillimonas sp. (assembly GCF_044464525.1). Taxonomy (NCBI): domain Bacteria; kingdom Pseudomonadati; phylum Pseudomonadota; class Betaproteobacteria; order Burkholderiales; family Alcaligenaceae; genus Pusillimonas; species Pusillimonas sp. The sequence goes on along the minus strand of NZ_JBIQLE010000014.1, from coordinate 72,279 downwards.
TTCTCCGGGGCTTACTACCGATGGGGCGGATGGAGAGACAAGAAGCTTTTTAACGCCTGACCAAGACGCCTGCATAGCTGACTTTTCATCTGCAAGTACAGCTGAGCTATCGGTCTCGTCCTTAGCTTCCTGCATGGCGCGAGAAATTTCTCTGTATTTTCCTTTGAGCTGAATTGCTGCTTCCGATCAGGTTTTTCGAGATGGGGCCGGGCCGGCGCCTTCAGCAGCCATACCCGGAATATAGCCATCGGCCATGCAGGATCGACACCGCTCCATGAAGGTTTCCACCACCCGGCGAGGCTGTTGGTCTTTGATCCAGGCCAGGCCCAGCTTCATGGGCCGATGGCGGCCTTTAAGCGGGACGTTGATGATGCGTTTGCCATCCAGCGAATGCGGCGCTCGTGGCCGGACGTTCGCCAGCGAGTATCCCACGCCGTTGGCCACCAGGGAGCGCAATACGTCGGGGCTGCTGGAGCGTGCCGCTACGGTGGGCCGGACCCCAGCCTCATGAAACAACGACAGGAAGTATTCTCGACTTAGCGGCAGGTCGAGCAATATCATGGGTCGCTTGGCCAATTCCTTGAGTGTGACTGCAGCTTTTTTCGCCAGCGGGTTTGCTTCTCCGACGATGACAAACGGGGGTAGCGAAGCCAGGGCTTCGAATGAAACCCCGGTCTCGGCAACGCTAAGATCGTAGGTGATGGCAACGTCGATCTGGGCGTTATGCAGACGCTCCATCAGCCCTTCATGATGGTCTTCACACTGGGATATCTCAACCCCCGGGTAGGCCTCGGCAAACCCCTGGCACAGTTCCGGAGCGACCATGGCGGCTAATGGGGTAAAGCAGCCCACACGCAGCGGCCCTCGGATGCCGTGCTGTGCGTTGTGAGCGATGTCATACAGATGCAATGCCTGATCAAGCGTAAGGCGAATTTGTTTGAGTACTTCAACCCCCGCCGGGGTCAGGGACAAGCCTTGCGCGTGGCGACGAACAAATAATGTAACGGAGAGTTCATTCTCGACCTGGGTAATGGCTGCAGAAATCGAGGAAGGCGAAATATGAATGTGCTCGGCAGCCTTGGCGATGCTGCCGAATTCTCCGGCCGCCAGGCAGTACTCAAGTTGACGGAACGTTAAGCGAGTGAGCATGTTGGGTACGCAGAGCCAGCTTGACGATTAGTTTTAATTATCTGCCTCGTTGTCGTAAAGGCGCGTTACAGCCGTTCGTACCGCCATACTAATTGCGATGCGATGCAGAAATTCTATCACGCACCCAAAACGCAAAAACACCGCCCGGGAACCAACCTGTTGGTTGGGCCGGACGGTGCCGATAGGGGGAAACCCGGATACTACGGACTTTACCTGTTCATAACCCTGGCCGATGGGCTAGTCGTTATAGCTGGTCCATTGGCCATCTTTTACGATACGCACTTCGATATCGACTGGTACTTCGGTCTGACCATTTTCGTCGAAGGTGGTGGTGCCCAGAACGCCCTCGTGGTTGGCGTCGCGGATGGCTTTCGAGATGGCGGCCTTGTCTTTGGCGCCCACTTTCTTGATCGTATCAAGCAGCAGGTTGGTGGCCTCGTAGGCGTACTTCGTATAGGGGCTTTGCGCTTCGCGATAGCCTTTGGCCTGGTAGGCGTCTTCCATGGCCTTGAGCTTGGGGTTGCTTTGCGCCTTGGGGACGCCGACGATAGTTCCATTGGCGGCCGGGCCGGCGATTTTGATGAGTTCGGGGTCATGGATACCGCTGATACCCAACATTGGCTGCTCCATGCCAAGTTCGACCATCTGACGGCGAACAATACCGGCTTCGGTAATGACGCCACCGAAATAAACGGCATCAGGCTGCAGACCCCTTACTTTCGTGAGAATGGCGCGGAAGTCGGTAGTGCCGACAGGGAAGCTTTCTTGAGCGACAATTTCAGCGCCCGCTTCCTTGGCAAAGGTGCCGAACCATTTCAAGTTGGCAGCACCGTAGTCACTGGTATCTGAAACAATGGCGATTTTTTTTGCGCCCAGCTCTTTGACCACCCACTCGGCCAGCGGCGTGTTCTCGTTGACCAGTGTTGGGGTGACACGAGTCGTGTTGGGCAGGTTCTGCTCGGTGATCTTCGGACTGATCGCACCCCAAACAATGAACGGCATCTGGGCTCTATGAAACACCGGCAGAGTCGCCAGTGCTACCGGGCTGTTCCAGTGGCCGGTGGTGGCGACCACGCTGCGGTCGTTGACAAGCTTGAGGGCGGCGGATACCCCGGCCTGGGGATCGGATGCGTCGTCAAGCACGACGCCTTCCACTTTGAAGGGTACTCCGTCTGTTTCATTCCATTGGTCGATGGCAAGCAGGAAGCCGTTCTTGGCGCCCAAGCCTTGCTGAGCGTTACCGCCGCTTAGCGGCCCTAGAAAGCCCAGCTTGATGGTTTCCTGGGCTTGTGCCGTGGTCCCGAAGACAGCGGCGCATGCCAGTACCGCTGCACTGACCAAGTGGCGCCGCCGCGACGGTGACTTGGGGTGGGCTGAGTATGCGTTCATTGTTAATCTCCTCTCTGTTTTATCAATATGGTCGGGCAGGGCAGAGAACCATCGCACGCCTGAAATGCATCATACATAGGGGCGAGGCTGGGCTGGTTCGCGTTTTTCGACGTAGACGATTGAAAAATGCGAAGCAGTGGCCTCGCTATTTTAGGTTTAATGGTCCCTAAAAAATAATGTTCCTTTTTGGGGCGGACAGGAGCCAACAGTATGCATGACGTGTTGTTTCAGCAACTCATCAACTGGTTGACCTTGGGATGTATCTACAGCTTGCTGGCGCTGGGTTTCAGCTTGTTGTTCGGTGTGCTTCAGGTCATACATTTCTCGCACGGAGACGTTGCCTTGGTGGCTCCGTTCGTGGCCTTGGCGTCGGTTCAAGTGCTTGCGGCCAGCTTTGGCGCGGACGCATCTTGGCTGATACTCGGCCTGGCATGTCTCGTGGCGATTGTGGCGGTGGGCGGGCTTGGCGTGGCGCTCGATAAGCTCGTCATCAGCCGGTTTCGAGATGCCCCGGCCATGATGCCGCTGGTGGCAACGGTCGCCTTGGGCATCGTGCTGCGTGAACTGATACGGCATATTTATCCCGAAGGCAGCAACCCCCACGCCTTTCCGGCCGTTGCCCAGGGCAGCATTATCACGCCGCTGGGGCCCATCCCTATGATCAGCATCGTTTCGGTTTTGATTTCCGTGGGTTTGGTTTTGCTTTTGCTTTATGTATTGCACCGTACCCCCGCGGGCATGAGGTTAAGGGCGGTATCCCAAGATCGCGAAGCGGCCCGGCTGTTCGCCATCTCTCCAAGCACTGTCTTCAGGCGCGCGTTTTTCGTCGCTTCCGCCGTGGGTGCCGTAGGCGGCATCTTCCTAGCCAGTTACGCAGGGGTGGTTCGCTTCGACTTCGGCATCCAGGCCGGCTTGATCGGATTTTCCGCGGCGGTGGTCGGAGGGCTGGGTCGTTTGGGCGGCGCCATCGTAGGCAGCCTGCTGATCGCCGCCATTGAAACTGTAGTGCAGGGCTACGTGCCCAATGGCACCTCGTATCGACTGGTCTTTGTGTTTGCGCTGGTCATTGTGGTGCTGGTGTTTCGCCCCTCGGGCCTGTTCGGTGGCACAAGAATGGAGAAGGTGTGATGGAAAAGACCCAAATTACCTCCACCGACGCAGCAAACCTTGCCAACGCGACTCAACGACTGCTCGACGTAGTCATCGTTCTGGTCCTGACACTGACCGCGGCCGTTTTGCTCTGGATGTTCTTGCTGGCCGAAAGCTGGGTCACGGTATTGGGGCTGTTGGCTCTGTTTGCCATCGCCCTGGTGTGGGTGCAGCGCCACCCTCATTTCGAGCAACGGCTTATTGCCGCGTTCAGACGCCAACGAGGGCTTGCCGTCATGACCGGCGTGATTGTGGCCCTGGTGTTCCCGTGGCTGCTTCGGGGCGACACCTATGCCATGCATCTGCTCATTATTGGAAATATTTATGCAGTGCTGGCCCTGGCGCTGAATTTTCAGCTTGGCAGCGCCAATATTCCCAACTTTGCGACCGGGGCTTCCTATGGAATCGGCGCTTATGCGTCAGCGCTGCTGGCCATACATTTTGGGGTCAGTTTCTGGCTGGGTCTGCTGGTGGCGGCTGCGGTAGCGACCACTTTCGGTTATTTGCTGGGCCTGCCCTCGATGCGCACACGAGACAGCTACCAGGCTTTGGTCACAATCGCTTTCGGCATCGTGGTGCACCAGTTGTTGATGAACCTGGAATGGACCGGCGGCGCCAACGGCCTGGTCGGCATCCCCGCTCCCACTCTGTTCGGGCATTCTTTCAATAACCCCATCGAGCTTTTTGGCCATAGCTTGCCCAGCCAAGGCAATTTCTACTATGTCTCTGTGGCCTTGGTGGGTATCGCCATCTTGTCCGCCAAGCGTCTGCACAACTCGCGCATTGGCCTGGCGTGGAACGCCCTGCGCGACGACGAAATTGCCGCGCGCGCATGCGGCATCAATGTCACTTGGTACAAGGTGCAGGCGTTCGCCGTTGACGCATTTCTAGCCGGCTTCGCCGGCACCCTGTATGCCTTTTACGTAAGCTTCATCTCGCCCGATAACTTCACCTTCCTGGTGTCGGTCACCATCATGACGATGGTGATTGCCGGCGGCATGGACAACACTCTGGGGGTGATCGTGGGCGCGCTCCTGCTGACCATGCTGCCCGAGAAGCTGCGGGCTTTCTCAGACTATCGAATCTTGTTCTACGGCGTGGTGGTGATCTTGTTCCTGATCATTCGTCCGCGCGGGATATTCCCACAGCAGGTGCGTAATCATGAACACAGCTAGTCAGCCCGTGCCCGCCGACAACAACATGGTGCTTGAGGGGCGCAAGCTGACCATGCGCTTTGGCGGGCTCGTCGCCGTTGAAGGCGTCGATATTTCCCTCAAACGCGGCGAAGTACTGGCCATCATCGGCCCTAACGGCGCCGGCAAGACAACGTTATTGAATGTCGTGACTGGTATTTACGAGCCGACGGAAGGCGAAGTGTTTCTGGAAGGGCGGCGCATCAGCGGAATGCCGGCTCATAAGATCGCGGCGGCGGGCTTGGCTCGTACTTTTCAAACCAGCCGGCTATTCGGCAGCCTCAGTGTTCTGGACAACGTCATGATCGGTATGCACACGCGCACCCGTTCCGGCGTATTGACCGTGTTGCTTCTGCCCGGGCGCTCGAAGGCAGAAATGCGCCGGGCGGCTGAACGTGCCCAAGAGCTGCTGCATAGAGTATCCCCCGACCTTTACGAGCGGCGTAATCAATTGGCCTCCAGCCTGCCCCAAGCGGACCGGCGGCGACTTGAGATCGCACGGGCTCTTGCGACCGAGCCGAAAGTGGTGCTGCTGGATGAACCTTCCAGCGGCATGGACGACCGGGACACCGATGTGCTGATCGATGATATCCGGCGGCTGCAGGAAGAGAACCCGCAGCTGAGCTTCATCATCATCGAGCATGACATGCGCTTGGTCGCGGCGTTGCCGCATCGCGTCATGGTTCTGGATTACGGTCGCAAGATCGGGGACGACGTATTCGAGGTGGTGCGCCAGTTGCCGCGTGTTCAGGAAGCTTATTTGGGAAGAAAGGTCAGCCATGCTTGAGCTTGATGCCGTCAGCACGCGTTATGGCGTGGTCAATATCTTGAATAAGGTCAGCCTGAAAGTGGCGCAGGGCAGCGTCGTGTGTCTGCTCGGGCCTAACGGGGCAGGCAAGACCACGACCTTCAAGGCGATTGCCGGCTTGTTGCCTCCGTATCACGGAAAGATCACGATATGTGGCCGCAATCTTGCCGACATCAAAACGGAGAGCCTCGCTGGTCTGGGTGTGGGGTTCGTGCCTGAGGGGCGTCGCTTGTTTCCTGAAATATCGGTCCGCGAGAATCTGCGGATCGGCTATGACGCATTGCGGCCCAAGGAAAGTTTTGAGCAGGCGCTTGAAACCGTGGTGGGAATGTTTCCACGAGTGGGAGAGCGCTTGTCCCAAGCGGCGGGCACGCTGTCGGGCGGCGAACAGGCCATGGTTGCATTGGGGCGCGTACTGATCGGCAGCCCACGCATGGTGATCATGGATGAACCCACATTAGGCCTGTCGCCAAAATTGATCGAAGAATATTTTCAAACGGTAGAGCGCATTCATAAAGAAGGCATAACCGTACTGCTGATCGAGCAAAACGCCGAAGCTGCGTTAACCGTCGCACACCATGGGTACCTGCTGCTGAAGGGCCAGATCGTGGCATCTGGTTCCGCGAAAGAGCTGCTGGGCAACGACGCGATCAAAAACCTATACCTATGAGTCCATTTGCAAATATTCCATGCGGGAAGAAGGAACAGCCATGACGCTAAAAAAAACATCGATTGATACGCTTGTAGTGGGTGGCGGCCAGGCTGGGCTGGCCATGAGCGAGCATCTTAGTGCCCAAGGCGTGTCACACGTTGTTCTGGAACGCGACCGAATCGCCGAACAATGGCGTACCGGACGCTGGGATTCGCTGGTGGCCAATGGCCCTGCCTGGCATGACCGATTTCCCGGTCTGGAGTTTGCCAACTTCGACCCCGATGGCTTCCCTTCCAAAGACGCAATTGCCGAATATTTTGAAGCGTATGCAAAGAAGTTCAATGTACCCATTCGTACGGGGGTGACGGTGGAAAAAGTCGTCCGGAACCATGGGCGCCAGGGCTTTATTGTCGATACTTCGGAAGGGCGGTACGAGGCATTGCGAGTGGTGGCTGCGACGGGCCCTTTTCAGCGCCCGGTCATTCCTCCCATTGCGCCCAAAGGCAGCGGCCTGACCCAAATACACTCAGCGCATTATCGCAACCCCGAGCAATTGCCAGAAGGGGCCATTCTGGTGGTCGGAGCAGGGTCTTCAGGTGTTCAGATCGCCGACGAATTGAATCGTGCCGGTCGCAAGGTATATCTTTCGGTGGGGCCGCACGATCGCCCGCCCCGGGCGTATCGCAATCGTGACTTTGTTTGGTGGCTGGGCGTACTTGGTCAATGGGACCAGGAAATCGCTCAACCCGGTAAAGAGCATGTCACGATCGCGGTGACGGGTGCTCACGGCGGCTACACCATCAACTTTCGCGAGCTTGGACAGCAGGGCATCACCCTCTTGGGGTTGACCCAATCGTTCGACCGCGGTGTCGTCAGGTTCAATACCGATTTGGTTGAAAACCTGAACAACGGCGATGCAAACCATTTGGCCTTGCTGGACGCAGCGGACGCCTATATTGAAAGCAATGGTCTCGACCTTCCCGAAGAGCCGCAGGCGCGGAGAGTTGTTGAAGACCCCGAGTGCGTCAGGAACCCCATTCTGGAACTCAACATGGCCGATGCGAACATTCGTACCATCATTTGGGCTACCGGCTATACGGTCGAACACCCATGGTTGCAAGTGGATGTTTTCAATGAAAACGGCAAGCCCAAGCACCAACGCGGCGTAACATCTGTGCCCGGGGTGTATTTTCTAGGCCTGCCTTGGTTGTCGCGCCGGGGCTCATCGTTTATCTGGGGCGTTTGGCACGACGCCAAGCATATCGCCGATCATATCGCCACTCAGCGCAGGTACACCGCCTATCGCGATGCCTCGCAACGCGCCGACGCCACAGCCCACCCCTAACCCTGGAATAAAGAATCATTCGAGCCTGACACGCAAGGAGACCAGCATGCCAACCCATACGCGTATCCGCATGTTTAACACCAAAGATACTTACCCCAATCAAACCTTGAATAACGATTTATGCCAGGCCGTACGCGCCGGCAACACGGTATATGTGCGCGGCCAGGTTGGAAGCGACTTCGACGGCAAGCTGGTCGGTCTGGGCGACCCGCGCGCGCAGGCCGAGCAGGCCATGAAGAACGTCAAGCAATTGCTGCTGGAGGCGGGCAGCGACCTGTCTCATATCGTCAAGACCACCACTTACCTTACCGATCCACGTTTTCGCGAGCCTGTATACCAAGAAGTCGGCAAATGGCTAAAAGGCGTGTTTCCTATTTCAACGGGGCTGGTTGTGAGTGCGCTGGGGCAGCCCGAATGGCTGATGGAGATCGATGTCATCGCGGTCATTCCCGACGGTTGGGCGCCTGAACAGTCCTAAGGAGAAAACAATGACATTTTCGATTGTGGCACGTTGCCAGCAGACCGGGCAATTGGGCATTGCCATCAGCTCTTCCAGCATCGCCGTAGGGGCCCGCTGCCCATGGGTGCGCGCCAAGGTGGGTGCTGTGGCCTCCCAGAACATCACCTTGCCCTCCTTGGGCGCACAGATACTTGATCTGCTTGAATCCGACAGCCTGGCGCCGCCGCAAGCGCTGGAACAGGCATTGGCCGCAGACGAATGGCATCAATACCGCCAAGTAGCTGTTGTAGACCACCAAGGGCGCACAGCCGTATTCACCGGTGATCAAGCGCTAGGGGTTTACAACGCGGTGGAAGGTCGGCAATGCGTCGCCGCGGGTAATTTGTTGGCCGATAAGACTGTTATCCAGGCCATGACCACCTGTTTTGAGCAGGCTTCCGGCAGCCTTGGCGATCGCCTTCTGGCGGCGATGCAGGCAGCGCTGGATGCCGGCGGCGAGGCCGGCCCAGTTCATTCGGCGGCGCTAAAAATCGTGGGCGACGTGCCTTGGCCTATTGCCGACTTGCGAGTCGATTGGGCTGATGAGCTGCCTCTCAAAGAGCTATGTAACCTCTGGGAAGCCTATAAGCCGCAAATGCAAGACTATCTCGATAGAGCGCTGAACCCTTCGCTGGCGCCTAGTTACGGAGTTCCAGGCGATGAGTAACCCCAGCAGCCGCCAGATGCTCGAACGGCTGATCAGCTTTCCCACGGTCAGTCGTGACTCCAATCTTGAGCTAATCCAGTTCATCCAGAGTTATCTGGCAGGTCTGGGAATCGGCTGTGAGCTTTTCTATAACCCCGAGCGTACCAAGGCGAACATCTTCGCCACGCTTGGCCCAGCCGAACAAGGAGGCATTGTGCTTTCCGGGCATACCGACGTGGTTCCCGTCGATGGCCAAGTCTGGACGGTCGACCCGTTTTCCCTGTCTGAGCAAGAGGGGCGTCTTTACGGGCGGGGCACCGCAGATATGAAGGGGTTCATCGCTTCGGTGCTGGCGATGGTGCCCACGTTTTTGGCCAAACCGCTTAGCCGCCCCGTGCATTTGGCGTTTTCTTATGACGAGGAAGTGGGCTGCCTGGGTGTACGATCGATGCTGTCCGAAATTGAGAAACGCAAGAACAAGCCACAGCTTTGCCTGATAGGCGAGCCGACCTCCCTGCAGCCGGTGCTGGGGCACAAGGGGAAATTGGCCGTACGTTGCAAGGTCCAGGGTGCCGCCTGTCATTCAGCGTATGCACCTCAAGGTGTAAATGCCATCGAGTACGCGGCGAAACTGGTCGGGCGACTCGGCGATATTGCCGAAGACCTGGCTCAGCCCCAGCATCACGATGATCGTTTCAATCCCCCTTTTTCCACGGTTCAGACTGGCCTGATCAAGGGCGGGCGTGCGCTGAATATCGTGCCTGCCGAATGTGAGTTTGATTTTGAAGTCCGTGCCTTGCCCGGATTCGATCCCCAGGTGGTCCCGGCTGAGCTCGCCTCGTACGCTCAAGACGAGCTGCTTCCTAAAATGCGTTCAGTTCATGCCGGCACGGATATTTCCTTCGAGCAGTTGGCCGAGTATCCCGGCTTGGCAACATCACCAGATAGTGAGGCTGCGCAGCTGCTGGCCGCACTGACGGGTTCGTCTGCATTCAGTACCGTTGCCTTTGGAAGCGAGGGCGGCCTGTTCAACCAAGCCGGTATTCCCGCCGTTATCTGTGGCCCGGGCAGCATGGATCAGGGCCACAAACCCGACGAATACCTGACCCTTGAGCAATTGGCGGCTTGCGACGCCATGCTTGCACGGCTGGCTGATTATTTGCAGGGTTCCTAAGCTCTTTATCCTTCGAGCCTGCCCTGCCTGTGGCCGGTACGTTCTGGTATAACACAAGTAGAGGGCCATCCATGAGCCCGAATCGCTGTGCGTTTCTGGGACTCACCGAACATGAACATCAAGACAGTCGATCTGAATCTATTCCTGGTGTTTCGCGCCGTTTACACGATGCGTAATGTAACCAAGGCGGGCGACTATCTAAATTTGACGCAGTCTGCTGTCAGCAATGCGCTTAAACGGCTGCGTGAACGGTTCGACGATCCTTTATTCGTCCGCACTCCCGAAGGCATGGAGCCCACGCCGCTGGCGGACGAGCTGATTTCCTTGGTGGAAGAGGGGTTGGAAAAGTTGACGCAGGCCGTCGACAAGGCGCAGCGCTTCGATGCGCCGACCTCAGCCAGGCTATTTAGAATTGCCGTTAACGATATCGGTCAGATGGTTCTGCTTCCCGGCTTTTTGAACGCCGCGCGTGAAGCGGCGCCGCTAGTCCGTTTCGAGACAGTCGGGCCGTCCAATGCAGAGGAGGCCAGAACGCTGCTTCTGGAAGGCAAGGTCGACGTTGCCCTGGGCAGCTGGCTGCCGATGGGGACGGCGTTCAAAGATCAAGTGTTGTGTAAGGAAACTTTTGTGGCGCTGGTGGGCAAGCGGCATGGTTTCAAGGGCGCCACCTTCACCTACAAGCAATATCTGGGTTCCCAGCATGTTACCTATCGGCCCAGCGGGGCAAGTGATGCCGCACTGCAAAACACCTTGTACCAAAAAGGAATTCTGGCCGAGCGTAACGTAGTATTGACCATGGCGCACGCGCTTGGCGCGGCAGATGTCGTGGCGTCCTCCGATCTGGTGCTGTCCGTGCCCCGACGTTTGGCCAGGACAGTACTCCAATCCCGTTCCGATCTATGCGAGGTGGGTTTGCCGTTTCAAGTGGGCCCGTTCTGTATTTGGCAGCAATGGCACGAACGTTACGACCTGGATTCAGCCAACCGATGGCTTCGTGAGCTGATCTACAACGCCTTCCGCGATGGGCGTGAGCTGTTTGACTAAAAGCGTCTTGCCGATCATGGGGTTCGTGATTCGTTGCTCGTAGCACTGAGGCACAAGCAGCGAAACCGGATCACCCTCATATTCACCGCAGTGATAATTGCCATCACAACAATTCGTTGGCCCTGCATTCTGCGCTCACTTATGCTTTCCTGAATTGAAATATTGCTTCGGGAGACAAGACGTAATGAGCTATATGGTGACCTTGCAGCCGAGCGGGCGACAGTTTCCTTGCTCGCCGCAGCAATCCGTATTGGGCGCGGGTTTGCAGGCCGGCGCCGGCCTTCCTTTCAGTTGCCGTTCGGGGGTTTGTCGCAGTTGTCGGGGGCGTGTCATAACCGGCCAAGTCGATGTGGGCGAAGTGCATCCAGCTTATCTGAATGACGCTGAACGCGGCCAAGGCTATGTGCACCTGTGTCAGGCAAAAGCGCTTAGCGACTGCACGATAGAAATCGAGGAGTACGACACCTCGCTGAATTTCCCGTTGCAGCAATTGCCGGTGCGCGTCATGTCGGTTGACCGGGCGGCGCCTGACGTCATGGTTTTGTCGTTAGGCCTGCCGCCGAACGAGCCACTGCGTTTTCACGCTGGCCAGTATCTGGATATCTTGCTCGATTCAGATACGCGCCGATCGTATTCGATCGCTAATGCGCCGGTGCCGGATGGCGTGCGGCAAGTATGGCTGCACGTGCGGCACATGCCTGGCGGTGAGTTTACCGAGAAAGTCTTTACCACGCTCAAAGCACGGGAAATGCTGCGTATCGAAGCTCCTATAGGGCAATTTTTCCTGGACGAAACATCGGACAAACCGGTAATCCTTCTGGCCTCCGGTACCGGCTTTGCCCCCATCAAATCCATCGTCGAGCATGCGTTGGCGCAGGGGTCCCGCCGGCCTCTTCATGTGTACTGGGGCGCACGCACGCGCATCGACCTGTATATGGATGAGCTTGCTGCGAAATGGGCCCAAGATCACGAACACATTTTCTATACGCCCGTACTTAGCAAGGCGAGTTCTACTTGCAATTGGCAAGGACGCGAGGGCCTGGTGCACCACGCCGTCATTCAAGATTATCCAAGCCTGGCGGGGCATCAGGTCTACGCCTGTGGCGCACCTGTGATGGTGGATTCGGCACGGCGCGATTTTGTCGGCAAGTGCGACCTTCCTGAACATGAGTTTCGTGCCGACGCGTTCGTCAGCGAAGCGGATAAAGCTATTACGACTCTGGAGACCAAGGACTGAACCATGACGATATCAACTAACCCCTTGCCCGAATCATGCCGTATTGATCCTATCGGGCGCACGTCGGTACTAAAGCCTTATGTATTGGGGCACGGTACGCTTGAATGCTTCGATCTCAAGGCGTCTCGTAGGTTCTACGAAGAGTTTCTGGGTCTGGAATGCGTGCATCACGCTATCAGTGCCTTGGCTGTCAGGCTCGGGATGGCCTTTCATATAGTTTGTGTTGAAGTGGGCGATCAAATCCACCCCTGCCATGTTCTGAACCATTGGGGCCTGGATGTGACCAGTCGCGATGAGGTCGATCAAGCGCATGCGAAAGCGCTGGAATATAAGGAAGCTTACGGCATCAGGCAGGTGCTGGCGCCTACGGAAATGCACGGCGTCTATTCCTTTTACATGGAAGACCTGGATCACAACTGGTGGGAGATCCAATATTACGAGAACGGCTTCCAGCACGCTGATTACTTCGATTTTGGCGACCGCTTCTTTACCTCTCAGCAAGCCGAAGCGTCATGAGGCTGGTTACGATCGACTGCGGACGAAACGGCGAGCCCGGCGTACTTCTGGCATCGGGTGAAGTCCTACATCTGCGCCAGGCTGCTCTTGCCGGAACTGTCCAAGTCTGGTTGCCTGATAGCGTTCGCGACATCCTGGAAGCCGGTGAAGAGGGGCTTGCTGTGCTGCGGCTAATCGTAGAGCGCGTGCAGAACTCGACCGCTGCTGAGCTTGCAACCTTACGCGATCGCGGTGTTGTGACGCCTGCCACCACGCGACTGCTGGCACCGGTGCCTGATCCGCGCTTGATCGTGGCGGCCGGTCTGGCATATCGATCTCATTTGGCAGAAATGGCGGGAACACCTGTGCCGCCTCACCCTACGGCTTTCATGAAGAGCGTCAATTCGTTGACGGGAACCTGCGCCTCGATACCTATACCGAAAGATGCCGCCGAGCATTTGGATTACGAGGGCGAGCTGGCCGTGATTTTTGGCAGGAAATGTCATGGCGTGAGCAGCGACGAGGCGCTTGATTATGTTGCCGGCTATACCGTGGCCAATGATGTGTCAGCACGCGACTGGGTGGCTGACGTTTGGGATGCGACCAGTCCCTGGGACGCGCGGCGCACCTGGGAAGTGAACATCATGGGCAAGCAGTTCCCGGGGTTCACGCCGCTAGGGCCGACTCTGCTGACGATTGACGAAGTGCCGGATGTAAACACGCTGCGGCTGACCACACGCCTGAACGGCGTGGTCATGCAGTCGGAGCCGGTCGCCGATTTGATCTTCAGCATCGCCGAAATGATTGCCTATTTTTCGAAGTGGTATGAATTTCGCCCGGGCGACGTGCTGCTGACAGGAACGCCTGCGGGCGTGGGGGTCGGGCGCAAGCCTCCGGTATTCATGAAGGACGGTGACGTAATTGAAGTGGAAGTGGCGGGCATTGGCGTTTTGCGCAACGTAATTGAAGTGCAGTAGCAACTACTATTTTTATTAGAAAAGACAGGAGACAGAAATGAGTAGCCACATCATGGAGAGTGAGTCGCTGGTCGACTCGTCGGGCAATGTTTACCAGGGCTGGAAGACAACTCTGGCCAGCTTGGTCGGGTTATCACTTGGGCCCAGCGTATTGCTGGTGTTCTGCTTCGGCACTTTCATCACGCCGCTGCATCAGGAATTCGGTTGGAGTATTGCCTCGATTTCTGCGGGCGCCATGATTATTTCCTTCATGATCATGCTGACGTCGATCGTTCAAGGGCGTTTGGTCGATCGTTTTGGCGGACGGCCGCTGGTATTGATTTCAGTGCCGCTGCTGGGAGTCAGTTATGCGTGCTTGCATTTTCTTCCCAATAATATCTGGGTGTTCTATGCGGCCTGGGTGGTGATCGCCTGGTGCGGATTAGGCGCTTGGCCGATTGCGTACCTGAAATTGACGGGAATGTGGTTCGAACGGCGTCTGGGCCTGGCATTCGGTATCGCCAATGCGGGAATCGGCATCGGCGCTGCCATGATGCCGCCCCTGGCCGTCTACATGATTGCCAACTACGGCTGGCGCACGGCCTACGTCGCCCTTGGTTTGGTGGCCATCGTGGTGACCTGGCCGATTGCTTTCTTCTTTCTGAAAGATCGCAAGGATTCGATCCAGCATAAGGGCCATGCAACGGCCGTGTTGCGTGGCATGGATCTGAAAGCTTCCTGGCAGACGCGCGAGTTGAAAATCATTGTGCTGGCCTTCGCACTGCTTGGAGCAGTCAGCACTGCGGCTATTGTGCACCAGACCCGGGTGCTGATTGATTTGGGCATGACTCCGCAGGCAGCGGGCGGGTTGCAGGCTGTACTGGGCATTGCCTTGATTTTCGGCCGGGTCTGCACAGGCTGGTTGTTGGATCGTATCCATGCCTCGACCATCATGATCGTATTGTGTCTGGTGGCAGCCTTGGCCTTATTCGGTCTCGGTTCTGGCGCTCCATTCAATTCAGCCATTCTATGCGCGGCGGCCATTGGCTTTGTGGTTGGCGCCGAGTTTGACGTGCTTAGCTATATTATTCCGCGTTATTTCGGCATCAAGTCTTTCGGCGCCATTTACGGCGTCATTTTTGCGGCGTTTCAGCTGTGCGCGGCTCTTGGCATCATGGCGGTAGGTGTTAGCCGCAGCAACTTTGGGGGATATAGCCAAGCATTGTTCGCCCTGGCATTGTTGTTGGTGCTATGCGCTTTCTGCTTCAAGGCTCTGGGCGCCTATCGCTTCGCCAGTCGTGAGCCTGCGCCGGTAGCGGCAGAGCCGGCTGCGGCGGCCTGACGGGCGAACGTCGCTATTGTTTGAGCTTTAATTTCTGATAGCTGGCCAACAACTTTTCCTGGATTTGCGATATGGTTGCCGTGAGTGTTCAACCCTTTGAAATCGAGTTTTCAACCCGGGAAGGCGTATTGCTAAGGGCAGACGTCTACCTGCCGGAGCACGGCTCGGAGTCTTACCCGGTATTGTTGGCGGCATCGCCGTACCAGAAGGCCTTGCGCCGCTTGCCCGCGCACTGGGTATTTCCGTTTGTCGAGTATGGCCCCATGCAGATGTATCTCGACGAGGGTTACGCTTATGTCATCGTCGATGTGCCGGGCAGCGGGCGATCTGAAGGGGTATGGGATGCTGTGTCTCGAGCAGAAGGGGAGGCCATTCATGACGCCATCGAGCATGTGGCCGCTCAGCCCTGGTGCGACAGCAATGTGGGCATGATCGGACAGTCTTACTTCGCCTGGAGCCAATGGAATGCGGCGCGCACCCGGCCGCCGCATTTGAAGACCATCGTGCCCTATGACGGTTCAAACGATATGTATCGAGATTGGCTCTACCATGGCGGCATCCCGCAGATCGGGCTGTTGAGCCCATGGTTGATGGGCGCGGTAATGCTGCAACACCAGGCGGAAGGGCACGACGTGCGTGGTGGCCAGCGTCATGAGTTGCTGCCCAATATCATTTCCAACACTCTGGACAACGACTGGCACCGTCGCCGTTCGCCGTTCTGGGAGCTCGATCAGGTGGATATTCCAGTGTTCTCCATCGGAGCATGGAGCAAAGCCGGCTTGCATCTGCGTGGCAATGTCATGGGATTCAATCGCGTGCGCGGGCCGAAGCAGTTGTTGCTCATTGAGTCTTATACGTTCTCTGATGCGCAAAGAATCTTTGACGATGAAGATTTCCATCGGCGCGAGATCCTTCCTTGGTATGACCATCATTTGAAAGGGAAGGACACCAAGGTAATGGAGCGTCCCGCAGTACGTGCGTTCGTCAATGGAGATGGCAGATACCGGTCCGCCGAATGCTGGCCTCCACCAGAAGCCACGCCGGATAGCTACTATCTTTCCTCTCGTAGAAGCGGGGTGGTGCGCTCGCTGAACGACGGTTCTTTAGTCGGTGAACCTGCCGGCAACGACGAGGTTGCCACTTCCTGGAGCTACCCTGATCCGCAGTGGATGCTGGGAGTAACGACGATAATAGACGGCATCCCTGACCACACCGCGCGCGTTGTCACTTATACCAGCGGCGAATTCTCTGTGGCGCGTGAGTTTACGGGGCACGGCGTGCTGGTGCTGCACGGATCGACCGATCAGAGCGATATGGACGTAATCGCCAAGCTGCAGGTCTTGACGCCGGCAAAGCATGGATTTGCTGCGCGGAAGGTTACCCAGGGATGGCTGCGTGCATCTCATCGGGCTGAAGACCCCACACTGACGCAAGAGATGTTGCCATTTCACAAGCATGGCGAAGTCGATTCTTTGACGCCAGGAACAGTCTATGAAATGCGGATTGAGCTGTTGCCAATGTCGTTCCTGGTAAAACCCGGCGAACGCATACGGCTGGAAATCAGCAATTTCGATTCGCTGATCGCCGATGCGCCGATGACGCATTGGTATGGACAGAAGGTTGGAACCGACACCTATCACCACGATGCGGTCCATCAGTCGCGACTGATTCTGCCGTATTGTCCAAGGTGATGATCGTGGACGAGGCTTATTCACACTGATATGACGGCGTGGCCTTCAAGCCTAAAGTTCCTGGAGATCGTCGTGTATCTGGGCGAGCGCTTGTTTTAGCCAGGCGATTTCTTTCGCGCTAAATCATTTGGTACCCACCGCCTCGAAATGCGCAGCAAGCGGCCTCAGTTGTTCGACCAAGGCCTTACCGCTTGGAGTCAACGCGATACTGACCGTACACCTGTTATGTTCGGTCGCTCATAATCGCATGGCCGAGTTTCCCACTATTCAATTGCGTGTCGCGAAGCCTTAACAAACCAAGAAAACTCAACGGAGCTGACATGCAAGGAAAAATCGCACTAGAAGAACATTTCGCCATTCAGGAAACGCTGATGGACTCGGCCGGCTTCGTGCCTGGCGATTATTGGACCGAGCTTCAGGCACGCCTTCTTGATATTCACGGCCAGAGGCTCGACCTTATGGATAAACACGAGATCGAAATCATGATTCTGTCCCTTAACGCGCCAGCCGTTCAGGCTATTCCGGGTGTGGCGCGAGCCGTCGAAATTGCCAAGAGGGCAAATGACGTGCTCGCAGAAGAGTGCGCCAAGCGTCCAGATCGGTTTCGGGCCTTTGCTGCGCTTCCTTTGCAGGACCCTGAGGCGGCGTCACGCGAACTGGAACGCTGCGTGAATGAACTGGGCTTTGTGGGGGCCTTGGTCAATGGTTTCAGTCAGCGCAGCGATGATGACACTTTGCTGTATTACGATCTGTCACAGTATCTGGATTTTTGGGCGACTGTTGCGAAGCTGGATGTTCCGTTCTACCTGCATCCGCGTAATCCTTTGCCGCAAGATAGTCGCATCTATGATGACCATCCATGGCTGATGGGGCCGACCTGGGCCTTTGCCCAGGAAACTGCCGTCCATGCATTGCGGCTGATGGGGTCGGGCCTCTTCGACAAGCACCCTGGCTTGCGCATCGTGCTTGGCCACATGGGCGAGGGCTTGCCGTACATGATGTGGCGCATCGACAATCGCAATGCCTGGGTTCGCATGCCTCCCAACTATCCAGCAAACCGCCGCATCGCAGAATACTTCAACGAGAATTTTTACGTGACGACGTCGGGTAACTTTCGCACTCAGACCATGATCGATGCGCTGCTGGAGATCGGTTCCGATCGCATCTTGTTTTCCACGGACTGGCCTTTTGAGAACATCGACCATGCCGCCGACTGGTTTGACAATGCTTCGATCTCTGAACCGGATCGCCAGAAGATCGGCCGATTGAACGCTAAAATGTTGTTCAAGCTATAGCACAGGCTAAGGTAGTAGTATTGCCGGTTCCTCGGTGGAAACGAGGACCTGCGGCACACTGATGTTGGCGCAACCTCTCACGCTAAATATTTTTAGCGCACTAATGATTTAATTGAACTTGTTCATTTTATTATAAAAGGATAAAGTACTGTCTTCAGTCTTCAGGTAAGCGAGCTTTGCCTCCAGTTTGCGTCGGCTGATATCAACCCAAGTGTCCGTCGACTTCCTTATGATTCTGAACGAGTAGATTACTAAAAATGGATAAAGCCGCTAAGGTCGATCAGCCTGTAATGGGGTTGCGTGAGCAAAACAAGCAAGAAAAGCTGCTGCGCATAAAAGCCGCGGCAAAAGAGCTTTTTACCGAACTGGGCTACGATGCCGCCACGACGCGCGACATAGCCAAGCGGGCGCGGGTCGGGTTGGGCACTTTATTCAATTACGCCGACGACAAACGTGATCTGATCTTTCTGATCTATGTCGATCACCTTAATGAAATTCAGCAGCGCGCATCGCAAGCGATCAGTACACGCAAGTCTTTGCTAGAGCAACTGGTCTCGTTCTTTTCGTTTTTATATGAAGATTTTGCCGGCAACCCCACGCTGTCACGCATATTGCTGCGCGAATTAACCTTCTATCGGCATGGCAAGTTGTCGGTAGAGTTCAACGACAACCGCCTTCGTGTGGTCGACTCCGTCAGGCAATTGGTGGCCGATGCCCAGGAGCGGGGGCGTATTCTTTCGCGCGAGAACCCAGCGACCATAGCGCTGGGGTTGTTCTATATCTATGCAGGTGCAGTGCGCTTGTGGATATCCGAAGACAACCCAGACCTTAAAGAGGGGCTTGCCGCGCTGCGCAAGCAGTTCCGTCTATACATACACGGGCTGGAACCCGTTAAGTAGTTTATAGCCCCAGAATCCGCTCGGCATTGCCGTGGAAGATTTTTTCCATGATGGCGTCGCTGTAACCCAGCTCGGCCCATTCGCGTAATAGCCGCTCGTAAGGCATGCTTGGGTAGTCACTGCCAAACATGATCTTGTCTTGCAGCCGGGTGCGCATGTCGACTTTCAACTGAGGCCAGAAGTATTTGGGAGCCCAGCCCGACATTTCCCAATGCACATTCCCCTTATGCAGGGCGACGGCGGTGGTTTCGTCTACCCAAGGCCAGCCAGGATGGGCCATGATGATCTTCAGTTTGGGAAAGTCGGCTGCGAGCTGATCAATGGCGGCGGGGTGAGCATGACGGATTATGGCGCCCATGCCGCCGGGCATGCCGGCACCCATGCCGGTCGTGCCAACATCGATCATCACCGCCGCCCCTAACGCCGAGATTTCTTCAAACAGCGGGTAGTATTGGCGCTCGTCCACAGAAAAGTGCTGCATGATGGGGTGAAAATGAAAACCCATCATGCCGAACTCTTGGACGGCCTGGCGTGCCTGGCGGATGGCGATTTCACCTTTGGATGGTTCCAGGGCGCCCCAAGCCTGGATGATCCTGCCTTCGTTGCGCTTCCACATGTCATGGACAAACTCGTTTGAGCATGGCGGTGTACCCACCGTGGTTTCCAGGTCAAGGGCGACCAATACCGCTTCCACGCCGGCTTCGGTGAAGTCCTGTACCACCTCTTCTTCGGTTTTGGGTGTCCAGGGGCGATTCCAGTATTCCGCCAGTGCATCCACATAAGGCTGTTGGCAGGAGATCCACTCTTGAGTGTTGGGATAGCAATGCAAGTCTATGATTCTCATGTTTTTTCCCTCGGGTAATGGTTTCAGGGCGTGCTTGACGCATGACCTGGTTGTTCCTGGATCATTTTTTCGGTGATCATTTCTCGCAATTTTTTCTTTGAAACTTTGCCGAACGTCGATAGAGGAAATTCCTGCATGATTTCCAGACGCTCAGGTAACTTGTACTTGGCGATTTCTTTGTCGATCAGGAAAGATTTAAGGGTGTCGAAATCCAGTGTTGCGCCCTCGTGCAGCAAGGCGCAGGCGCACATGCGCTCGCCCATGTCGGGGTCGGGGATGGGAACGCAGGCGATGTCCTTAACGGCCGGATGCGACAGAATCAAGTTTTCGATCTCTTCGGCGCTGATTTTTTCACCACCTCGATTGATCAAGTCTTTGCGGCGGCCCTCGACCATATAGCGACCCGACGGGTGCTGGCGCATGAGGTCGCCCGATTTGTAGAATCCATCGGGTGAAAAGGCGTTCTGGTTGTATTCCGGCACGCCGAAGTATCCGCGCAGCGTATACGGCCCCCGGCACCACATCTCGCCGGTTTCTCCGAACGGAACGTCTACGCCGTCCTCGTCCACGATGCGCACTTCATCATCCGGGCATACCGGGCTACCGACCGTTTCCAGCCTGACGTCTTCAGGATCGTCGTGGCGCACAAAGAACAACAGCCCTTCGCCCATGCCGAAGTTCTCTTGGATGAAGGCGCTGGGAATAAGCTTTCGAGCCAGCATGCGAACTTCCGGTTGCAGGCGCTGCCCGCCGCTTTGTATGACTTGCAGCGACGACAGGTTGTATTGGCCGACTGACGGGTCATTAAGCAGCCGGATGAGCAACGCCGGGACCACCTTGATGTGGGTGACGCCATGATCCTGGATCGCGGCGCAGACGTCTCGAGGGCGTGTGCTTGCCAACAAGACCACTTTGGCGCCTTGGAACATGAAGCCCTGGATGCCGGGGCAGGCCAGCGGCAGGTTGTGCGCGATGGGCAGTATGACAAGCAGCACATGATGCGCTTCAATCCGGCAGGTCTGAGCAGCAATCTTGGAGTTGTACGCATAGTCGTTGTGGGTGCGCGGGATCAACTTCGGCACCCCGGTGGTTCCACCGGACAACTGAAAGACGGCGGGGTCGGACGGGTCGATGTCAATGGCCTCGAGTCGCTCCGGCCCGGACTGTGTCGGTTCTTTTTCAATAAGGTCTTGCAAAGAGTGAAATCCGGGGCGGGCGTCTCCTAGAATGATGCCGTGTTTCAGGCTGGAGCTTTGCTGCTGCACTCGCGTGATCATGTCCTGGAAGTCGAATTCGCCTTGCCGGTCGGGGCTGACGCAGGCGGTTGCGCCTGACAGGGCAACGAATTGGCTTACTTCCAGGTAACGGTGGCTGGCCAGGGCGGCGATGGGAATGCAGCCGATCTTCTGCAACGCGAAATAAAGTATGACGAACTCGGCAACGTTGGGAAGCTGCACGACTACACGGTCAAGCGGTTCAAGACCCAGCTCAAGCAGGTTGAGCGCCAAACGGCCGGAAGCCTGATCCACGTCTTCATACGTGTAAGAACGGGCTCTGTCGATGATGGCCACACGCTTGGCGTACTTTTGGAATACGACCTTGAATTCCTGGGTTAGAGACTTATCCTGCCAATAGCCTTTTTCGCGATAGCGGCGGGCATAGTCGGGCGGAAATGGAACAAATCCTTCAAGCATTGTTTCCTCCTAAGTGTTTTTCCGACACATGGGCCGGGCCGCAACTTTGCGGGCACGGCAGAGCCGAAGTTCTATGGTTTTCTATTATCTGAACATGTTCAGTTTAGATTGTGATCATTTTCATGTCAACGAAGTTGAATCAGTGAAAACCTGAATAAGTTTGGTATGTGAATGTTATTTTTGTTCTTGCCAGAAATATGATCGTGATCTAAAGTAGAACATGTTCATAATAATTAAAGACGCAAGGAGACGGAATGACTCAAGAGAAACCAGTGGCCTTGGTAACGGGCGGCGGTACAGGTATTGGACGCAGCGCGGTGCTTGCACTGGCGCGTGAAGGCTATGACGTCGCCATCAACTACAGCAGCAGCAGGGATGCCGCCGCCGAAACGGCGGACCAGGCTGGGAAGCTGGGGGCGCAGACCATTCTGCTGCAGTGCGATGTCAGCGACGACGCCGCAGTCAGGAGTATGTTGGCAGAAGTAGAGAAACGTTTCGGCCGACTCGACGTTCTGATCAATAACGCGGGCACCACCTCAGCGGTGAACCCCAAGGATTTTGAATCGGTCACAGCCGAGAACTGGGATCGGGTTTTTGCCGTCAACGTACGAGGCATGTTTCAGGTGACCCGGGCAGCGGTTCCTATGTTGAAGGCGGCCGGCAATGGTTGCATCGTGAACACGGCCAGCATCGTCGGCCTGCGTCCCGGCCCCCAACCGCTGGCTTATGCGACCAGTAAGGCGGCTGTCGTCAGTTTGACCAAGGTCCTGGCCTACAATCTTGGGCCCGAAATTCGCGTGAACGCAGTCGCGCCTGGCTGGATGGAAGGCGACTGGATGAAGCGCATGCTTAAAGACAAGTATGACAGTCTGATGGAGCGTCGCGCGAAGATGACGCCCTTGAAGCGGTGCGTCACTGCTGACGACGTGGCGGAAACGATGCTCAGCTTGGTGAAATCGAATCGGTTCGTCACAGGTGAAGTAGTTGTAATTGATGGAGGCTTCTCCAGCTCCACCTAGCAGTTAATACAAACGACAGGCTCAAAACAGGGTAAAAGCCCGACAAGCCTAAGAAATAACCACGGAGACAAGACCATGAACGCAAGACGCAAATTTTTAGGCACGTTGGCCGCCGCCGTGATGGCGGCAGGTTTTTCCCATGCCGGCGCACAGGAAATCCATGAACTCAAGGTTTCCAGCTATCTGCCGCCCAATCACACAATCAACCGGGAAATTACCCGCTGGGCCGACGAGCTCAAGGAGAAGTCTGACGGCCGCTTGGTTCTCAAGCTGTTCCCATCCTCTCAGATGGGGCCGGTAAACCGTCAGTTTGATCTGGCCCGCACCGGCGTGGCGGACATGGCCTATGTTCTACAAGGGGCAACCCCGGGCCGGTTCCCCATGACCGAACTTGCCCAGCACCCCACACTGATTCCCAACGGACAAGTCGGCTCGCAGGCTCTGATGGACATCAAAGATTTGCTCGAGCCTGAATATAAAGGCGTGAAGGTGCTGTATTTCATGTCCACGCCGCCCGTGCCGCTGCTGATGGCAAGCAAAGAGATCACCAGCCTTGACCAGATGAAGGGCTTGCGCATCCGCCACCCCGGCACTGTCTATGCGTCTCTTATCTCGGCGCTTGGCGCGACCCCGGTAGGTGTGGCGCCCGCCGAGGTTGCCGACTCATTGAACAAAGGCACCATCGACGGAACGCTGATGTCTTACGAGGGGGCGCAAAGCTTTCAGCTTGGGCCCGAGCTAAAGTCGGCCACCGTGATCAACGGCGGGGTCGTTACGTTCGCCATGGTAATGAACCCCGGCAGTTACGATAAACTGCCGGCCGATCTTCAGAAGCTTATTGACGAAACCACGGGCAACGTGGGCGCGAAGCGGGTGGGTATCGATTCTGACGAAGCGGATCAGATTGGGCTCAAGTACATGAACGAGAACAACGTCAAGCTGATCGAGCTTGGCGAATCGGATGCCGCCGCATACGAAAAAATCACACAAGACCTGATCGATAAAAAGGTTGCCGCTCTGGAGGAGAAGGGACTGCCGGGCCAACAAGCTCTGCAACGCTTGAAGGAAGCCGTAGCCGCGCGCGCCAAGGAGCAATAACATGGCGGTAACGGCCGGAGAAAGCCGGCGCATCCATCGATGGGTACGCCGGCTCTTGCGCGGGCTTACGTTGCTGGCGGGTGTCGCCCTGGCGCTGATGGTGTGCATCACCATGGCCGACGTACTGTTGCGCAACTTGTTCAACATTCCCGTTCTGGGCACTTACGACATTGTTGAAACACTGATGGTGTTCGTCGTCTTTCTGGGTATCGGCGAGGCCTTCCTCGACGATACCCATATCACCGTCGATATTATCGATCACTTCATAAGCCGGAATGCGGTGCTTCTGCTGAAGATGTTCGGGCTTCTGTTGTCGGTGGTGTTCCTGGGGATGCTGATGTGGCATATGCCCACCCCCGCAATGGAAGCCTATCTATACCAAGATCGCAAACCTGATCTGCCCATCATGCTGTACTGGCTTTGGATACCTTGCCTGGTGGGCATGCTCGCCGCCATGCTGGCCGCTGTATTTAAACTGTGCTGCTTGTTGCGTGGCGCGGGCCGGGGGTCTGCCGGCCGCATCGACGGAGAATCTCGATGAGCGTTCAGGTCATTGGTGTGTTGGGGATGCTGGCCTTGTTGACCCTGATACTTTTCAGGGTGCCAGTGGCGGTGGCGATGGGCTTGGTCGGTACTTTGGGTTATGCGGCCATCAGCGGGTTCGACAGAGCGTTCATCGTGCTGGGGTCGACCCCATTCGAGATGGGCTCCGCTTACGCGTTGTCGGTCGTGCCTTTATTTGTGCTGATGGGGGCTTTGGCATCCAGTGCGGGTATTTCACGCCAGCTGTTCAGCGCTGTACGTTCGCTCTTTTCAGGGCGAAGAGGGGGGCCGGCCTACGCAACCTTGGGCGCAAGCGCCACTTTCGGGGCGGTCTGCGGCTCTTCGCTTGCGGTTGCCGCAACCATGTCGCGCATTGCCTTGCCGGAAATGCGTCAGGCGGGTTATAGCGACAAACTCAGCTCTGGTGTAATTGCCGCCGGAGCATCGCTGGGCATTCTGATTCCGCCTTCCATCATTTTGGTGATATACGCGATCATCGCCGAACAGTCGGTGCAGCGCTTGTTTGCGGCGGCCCTGATTCCATCCATATTGCTCACTTTGTTCTATGGCGTAGTCCTGGCCTGGCTGGTTCACCGCAAAGATAATCTGGAAATTCCCATGCCAGGCGCGGGCTGGGCAGAGCGCTTGCGGGCAGTGTTAAGCATGTGGGAGATCGTACTGTTGTTCGGTGTATCCATCGGGGGCATTTATGTGGGGTGGTTCAGCCCCACCGAGTCGGCCGCCGTGGGGTCGTTCGGCGCTTTCCTTTTGGGCGTGGTCCGGCGCAGGCTGTCGTGGGCCCGGGTGCACGAGGCGATTGTGGAAACCATTCTTATTTCGAGCATGCTGTTTCTGGTCGTCCTGTGCGCATTCATCTTTTCTTATTTCGTCGTGCTTACCGAACTGCCGCATACCTTGGTCGAATGGACACGCAGCTTGAACGCCTCGCCGGCGGTCATCATGCTCATTCTCATCCTCTTCTACATCATCATGGGCTGCTTCCTTGATGGCATTGGAATGGTGCTAATCACGGTGCCAGTGTTTTTCCCCCTGGTCGTGGGGGCCGGCTTTGACCCAGTGTGGTTTGGCGTGGTTCTGGTCCTGGTGGTTGAGCTGGGCCTGGTGACGCCGCCGGTGGGCATGAATATTTTTGTGATAAGGGCGCAAGCGCCTGACATCCCTCTGTCGATTATTTACCGCGGAGTCTTCCCTTTCCTGATTGCGCCCATTGCCCTGCTGTTGCTACTGGTGTGGCTGCCCGATATCGCGCTTTGGTTCCCGACCATGCTGTACCGGTAAAGGCCGCTTATGGACGTCAGGCACGTCGACTTGAATCTACTGACGGTGCTGGAGGCGATGTTGGAGCATCAGAGCGTGACGCGGGTGGCGAATGCACTGGGTATGAGCCAACCTGCGGTCAGCGCGGCGCTAGCCAAGCTCAGAGAGCAGTTCAACGACCCGCTTTTTGTCAGGACGGGAAACGGCATGAAGCCCACGCCAAGGGCCATGCGTCTGGCGTCACCCTTGCAGCGGGCTCTTGGCATCATTGATGCCGAAGTCTTGCGAGAGCCCGAGTTCAATCCCGGGGCTTCGTCAAGAACCTTCACGGTCAATACTCCCGACATCGGAGAAATGGTGTTCTTGCCACGGCTGCTTGGCTATTTGGCGCTTCACGCGCCGGGCGTCTCGCTGAGGTCTGTTGCGTTGACCCCGGCCGAGGCAGAAGCCGCCATGGAAGCGGGCGATGTCGATCTATCAGTAGGTTATTTTCCCGATCTGGCCAAGGGCAGCCATTTTCAGCAACGGCTGTTCCGGCATTCTTTTGTTTGTATGGTGCGAGCAAATCATCCTGTCGTGTCGGGTCAGGAACTGAGTCTTGAGCAGTTTTTGGCGTTGGCCCACGCGGTGGTACAGGCTAGCGGCCGAAGCCAGGAGTTATTCGAACGTGAGATGGCCCGTCACCGTCTGAAGCGGCGCGTGGTGCTGCGCACTCCTCATTTCATGAGCTTGCCCATGATTATTGCGGAAACCGACTTGATTGCCACAGTGCCCAGGGCCGTAGGGTTGAGTTTTTCAAAGCTTGCCAATATCAAGACAGTAGATCTGCCTTTTTCGGTTCCCGCCTACGAGCTGCGACAATACTGGCATAGGCTTTACCACAAGGACGCAGGAAACCAATGGCTGCGAGGCGTTGTCCACGAGCTTTTCAAGGCTTGAGTTTCTAAGGAACGCCGACGCCCCGCAGACCGGCTATTCGACGGTGCTGGCCAACTGGTTTTCTTGCGCGATTCGCGCGGCGATAACCCGCCTTGCCTGTATGGCTCCGGCATCGCTGGCAATATCAACCAGCTCTCGATCAGGGTCTTGCAGCAAGCGTTGGTATTGTGATTCCAGAATGGTTTTGTCTTCGTGAAAAGTGGCATCCATCTGAGCGAAAACCTGATTGGTCACAGCGGGCTGATCCACCTTGAAATTATGTGCCACTGTCCAGAAATAGTAGGTGCTGCTGTCGGTTGAGGGCGTAACGGCATGCAAGGTGCGCAGCCCTAAACCGCCTTCGCGGTCGCCTTCATATGCGCCTGTATCCACATCTTTGGCGCCGGCATAGATCTGTACAGCACCGGGTATGAAATCAATTTCGATCCAGCGATCGACATTGCCTTGAAACGGAAACGCTTTAGCGTAGGTGGGCGGCGGAATCGAGTTGCGCAGCCACCGCATGACGTGCACGCCGTTTTTGGTGCGGGTGGTGCGCATTTCGGCATTCGAATGCGACTCGGCGTTTCCGCCTATGGTGTTTTTATGTACGTAACCCACATGGGTGAGATCAAGCAGGTTGTCGTACAAGAGCTGATAATGGGTGTCGATTACGTTGCATTTGCCCTTGAAGGCCCAGCCGCCATCACTGTGCCAGGGGTAATCGATAATTTGAGATGCGTCCGCTAAATTCGGGACCCCCATCCAAATCCAAATCAGGCTGTCTTTTTCGACTATAGGGTAGCTTTTGACTTTCGCCTTGGCCGGGATGTTCTGTTGCCCCGGCACATGCACACAAGCCCCGTCTCGGTTAAAGCGCAATCCGTGGTAGCCGCATTGCAGTGTGTCGCCCACGACTTCGCCATGGGCCAAGGGCAGGCCGCGGTGACAACAGCGATCTTCCAAAGCAACCACTGCATTGTCGGATTGCCGATACAAGACAATCGGTTCGTTCAATAAAGTACGGGCAAGAGGTTGCGATGAGATTTCGCCGCTTAGGCCGGCTGCGTACCAACAGTTTCGTATGAACACGGGCTTCTCCGTTGAGTTTGCTCGGCTGAGACAATTTTCTTATTGATTCTAGGTTCGCTCGTGATACGGGGCAATGCGCTTTCTCGGATAACCTTAATCCGTTATGCAAATAAGACGTCTGCGGGTATGCAGTATTCAAGAGGAACAGGTCGATTCGAAACACGCAGCCGCCTGTTTGGGGCGGTTGAAGGCCGACACCGGAGAAGCTGGAGGCCACTGCCTTCTGTGTGCGAGAAAATCGTAGCGGCGTGGGTCCTGGGTGTCTGGATCTTGGCTTTTAAAAGCGCCAGCCTACCGAAACTTGTCCGGCCAATTGGTGCTGGCCGTGTGTGGATAACTGGCCTTCCACCTGCGCTGTCACGCGTAGCTTTCCGGTGTCATGTGCCACGCCGCCTTGCAGTCGCCATGCGCCGCGCGAAGCCAGCGCCTGGCTTGTGCCGAAGCTTACGTTGGGGCGGGCCGCGAAGCCGGCCTCTTGAGGAAATTGCGGGCCCATCAGGGTTTGGTCGCGAGTAAGCTGAAGGTGTCCCTGCCATGCCTGCGGCTCGCCCAGGGATGGGTTCCATTGCATGCGCACCCCCATGCTGGCTCGCAGGTTGTCATGATGCTGGCCGGCCAGCGCCAGTTGGCCGCCGTAATCGCCCGACTCGACCAGGCTGGGCTGGCGCAGCCAGGCATAGTCCAGTACGGCCACAGGCCCCACACTTGTTCCTGGTGACAAAGCCCATTGATAGCCCGCCGTGGCCTGTGCCTGGAAGCTGCGAGCGGTCCAGCGGGCTTGGGACGAGCCTTGCCAATGTGTGGATGCGACTGTCCGATCAACCCGGGAGTGCGCGGCGCCGGCGCGTATCTGGGCCAGCATGTAAACACCTTTGCGGCTGTTCGGAACATAGCGGCTGTGCAAACCCAATTGCCATTGCTCGCTGCGGCCGCTACTGACAAGAGGGCTGTCCAGCTTGAGCTTCTGTTCGAAAAACACAGCGTGCGCGCCGAACGTCCAGGGCGTGTTGGCGGAGGTGTGTTCCGCGCCAATCAGCAGGCCATGGCCATAATGGCGAAATGCGCTGTCGTCATCCAGACGTCGACGCGCATGGTTTGCGAATGGCAGAGCGATGACGTTCCAGCCGGGCCTGTCCACGGTGGCCGCCAAGTTCTGCTGGCGCGTCAACGCGTCACTTGTCAGCCGCATGGCGTCGAACTGGCTGGCGGCCCAGGCTGCGTAAGGCGTGGGCGCCATCTGCGCCAGCATGTTGGCGGCTTCGAAGCCGTCGGCCGACGAGAAATCCACTTGGCGATACAGGCCCTGCATGGACTCAGGGGCGTTCGTCACAATATGATCCAGGGCGGCGCCGACGCCAAGAGCGGCCGCCGTGTATCCAAGCCGGGTATAGGCATCGTCGGCGCGCGACAGCCGAAGGCCGGTTCCGGCGGCATCCAGGTGTGCCCGCAGCGTGGGCGAGGGCAAGTCCACCATGGTGCGGGCATACCAGCCTTGCGTAGCCTGGGCCTGCAAGACCGGCTCGGCATCCAGTTGCCAACCTGGTTCGTACCAGTCGGGAAGGGCGCGCAGCGCCAATGTGCCGTCGAGCGTGGCCGTGCCTTCCACCACCAGCGCATTATGCAGGCCTTGGCGGTCGAAGTCGGCGGCCAGAGTGGCGCCCGCATCCTGGCGATAGTCGCCCTGGATGCGCAGCGGAGCGTGGCGGTTGCCCGGCAGCACCAGGCCGTCGTTGACGAAAGCCTGATCGGGGCCGGTGATGCGGTAGTACCCTATGCCGGCCAAGGCCGCGTCCGGCTCGACGCGTACGTCGTGCACCGTGTGCCGGCCGTCCAGCACGGACAAGCCTCCGGCCAGCCGCAGCGACAGGTTGTCGCCGGTCAGATGATGAGCATAGTGAAAACGGAAAGCCGGGTCGGCCGCGTCCGTGGCGCGTCCGTGCGCGTCGGGCATGCGGCCCAGCGTGAGGCGGGTCAGCCGCAGGCGGCCCTGTTCGTCCAGTTGGCTGTAGTCCGAGCGGATGTCGCCCTCGATACGGGCGCCGCGCATCAGATGTATGTCGCCGACCAGCCCGGTGGCCGAGGCGGCAATAGCCGCGTGCCGTCCCGCCACGGCGCCGGTGACGTCAAGCCGGCTGACCAGCGGGCCGGTCAGTTCGTCGGGAATCGGCTGATTGCTCTGCCAAGGCGACAGGCAGGGATCAGTGTCTATGTTGCCGTCGCACAGCAAATACGAACCGCGAACCATGCGCTCGTTGCTGAAGGCGTTGTTGCCGAAATCGATGCGGATGCCCACGCCGTTCTCACCCGAAGCCCGAATGTCGCCGGCCGTCGCGAGAGTGTGATCGCGGCCGTACGCGAACTGGACGCCGGACCCATGGCGCCCATCGCCATGCACCTTTACGCCGGCGGGAATGGTGATGTGGTTCTCTCGGCCATCGATGCGGATTCCCACCGCGCCCCCGCCTTGCGTGAGCAGGTCGGCCGATTGCGTGATGCGGTTGCGGCTGCCGTAGACATGCAGGCCCATGCCCAGTGTGGCGGTGCTGTAGGTGCCGGGCAGGTATGCGGTGCCCTCGGGGTTGCGCGCATGGAAACCATGAGAGTTGTCCAGAGCAAGCCCGCTGCCATAAACGGAGCGGCCATACAGCCGCCGGCGATCGAGGTCGTAGCCGAGATCCTGCATCAGTGCCAGCTCCGCTTCCATGAAACCCGTGTAGTTGCGAAAGTACTGGTGGCTCATCAGGCTGTTTGCCAGCTCGAGATGGCTCATGTTGTCTGAATCGAGCGAGCCGTTGGGGTAGAGCATGCTTACCGGGATGCCGGGCAGTGCATCGCCCAGCACTTCATTGATGTGAGGGCCAGTCAGGTAGCCGCGGTTCTGGCGCACGTCGAACGCCCCTTCTTGTATCGGCGTGTCGCAGGCGGCGCACAGAACGGGTGCGCCGGGCTGGCCGGGCCGGCCGTGGTCGTCGCGCAGCATGCTGTTCCAAAGGCTTGGCTGGCTCTTGAAGACAGGCTGGGTCGGGTGAGACCCCGAGCCGTCACGGCTGGCGCTGATTTGAGAGATAAGGCCCAAGCCATGTGCCAGTTCATGGAAGGCAATGGTCGCCAGGTCGAAGCCCGTCGCCTGGATGGGCTGCTGCGATGGCTCATGCAAGCCCTGGTCTATCGGATAAGTGCCCAGGACAATCGACGCATGGGCATCGTCCGGCGCAAAGCCGGGGTCGTCCGGCTCGCCTTGCAGCGCGGCTTGCAGGCGTGTGATCAGGCCGCGCTCGCTGATGATGGAATCCGAGCTGGCGTAGGCCGTGGGCGCGTCCACAGTTGCGACTTCGATGATGCCGGTGCGGGCGTCGCCGGGCGTGCGCAGGGTTTGCGCCCAGCGCTCCATGGTTTCGACCATGCGCGCCTTCTGGCTTTCCGACAAGTACCAACTTGGCCGGTATTCGGCGGGATAGTCGGCGCTTTGCAGGAAATGCAGTTCGAACATTGTCCGGCCGTCGGGGGCGACGACGGGCCGTATATCGACGGCGAAGGCTGTGGCGGGAAGCAGGGCGGCGGCGCAAAGCAAGGCGCGGGCGAGGCGCTGCCGGGAAAAACGAGCGAGTCCGGTCATGGCA
The DNA here is from genome assembly GCF_044464525.1 of Pusillimonas sp. Lineage (NCBI taxonomy): Bacteria > Pseudomonadati > Pseudomonadota > Betaproteobacteria > Burkholderiales > Alcaligenaceae > Pusillimonas > Pusillimonas sp. The sequence continues at coordinate 41,210 of NZ_JBIQLE010000014.1, read as the reverse complement.
TCACAGTGATGGGGAATGGCCGGCCGTGGCACGCTAAGCCGCGTCGTGAACCCTGCCGGCGGTTTGAAGGCCAACCGGCATTCTAATCTTTAGTTTCAATGAACGGCAAATTGAAACTAAATATATCGAAATATCTGTCTGGCGCGTCGACTTCCGCCGCCTTGAGTTTCACGGGCGATGCGCTTGCCTTGTCAGGAATGCTTCAACCCCGCCGCCGCGATGCCGGCCATGACGATTTCTTCGTCTTGGTCGCCGGTGCCGCCCGAGGCGCCGGCCGCGCCGACGATCGTGCCTTGTTCGTCAAGGATAAGCACCGCGCCGGTTTGCGGGATGAATTTTTGCTGAGCGGAGGCAGAGATGGCCGTAAAGAACACGGGCATGTCTGCTGCGCGCTGTACGAGTGCGCGGCTGTTGACGCCCATGCCGATCGAGGCGCCCGTTTTGCCCAGCGCGATATCCAGCCTTAGAGCTGTGGCGCCGTCTTCGCGTGCGCTGGCTACGACTTGACCTGCCGCGTCGACCACCACCACGCCCATGGGCTTGTAGTTCTCCTTGCGCGCCGCCTTGAATGCTGCGCCGATGAGGGTAAGGGCTTGTTGACTGCTAAGCTGGGACACGATGCCTCCTTGATGTGGAATGTACGAGAAATAGGTGCAAGCTCTAGATAGTAAGCCAAAGGCAACGTAGCAAGCCAAAGGCAGCGCAAGTCTTGGATCTGCGCTGCGGCACTTCTAGAGTGTCGTCAGATCGTCGAAAATCTGCGGGTTAAGCAGTATCGAGCGGTCGACGCCGCCGATGTCGGTTCGGCCGCAGAAGGCCATGCTGATGTCCAGTTCCTTGGTGATGATTTCAAGTGCACGTTCTACGCCCGCCTGGCCTGCGGCGCCCAGCCCGTAAAGAAAGGCACGCCCAATGAAGGTGCCCCGCGCGCCTAACGCGACGGCGCGCAGCACGTCCTGCCCGGATCGTATGCCGCCGTCGAACCATACTTCGATGTCGTCGCCCACTGCTTGAACAATATGGGGAAGAGCGGCGATAGACGACGGAGCCCCATCCAGCTGCCGGCCGCCGTGATTCGACACGATCAGCGCATCGGCACCGCAGGCGACAGCTTGGCGCGCGTCTTCCGCATCCATGATTCCCTTGACCACCAGCTTCCCGCCCCAGGCCTCTTTGATCCATGCAATGTCTTCCCAACATAGTGCTGGGTCGAACTGCTCTGCCGTCCATGAGGCCAGCGACGACATATCGCTTATCCCCTCGACGTGGCCAAGAATATTGCCGAAGCCGCGTCGCCGAGTGCGTGACAAGGACCAGCACCAGTGCGGCTTGGTGGCGAGATTCAACAAATTGCGAAGTGTGGGCCTGGGCGGCGCGGTAAGGCCGTTCTTGATGTCTTTATGGCGTTGCCCCATTACTTGAAGATCAAGAGTCAGGACCAGCGCTGAGCATCCCGCCGCCTTGGCGCGATTGATCAAGCGGCGCATGAAGTCGCGGTCGCGCATGACATACAGCTGGAACCAGAAGGGTCGCGATGTATGGGCCGCAACGTCTTCAATGGCGCAGATGCTCATGGTGGACAAGGTGAAGGGCACGCCGAAGCGTTCTGCAGCGCGCGCGGCAAGGATCTCGCCGTCGCCGCACACCATCCCGGTCAGGCCTGTCGGCGCAAGCGCCACCGGCAAGCCCACTTCCATCCCGATCATGGTGCTGCGCAGGTTCCGCGACTGGATGTCCACGGCCACCCGCTGCCTGAACTTCAGGCGCTGGAAGTCGTTCACATTGTCGCGATAGGTGCTTTCCGTCCATGAACCCGACGCCACGTAGTCATAGAACATACGCGGCATCCGCCGCTGAGCCATCCGGCGGAGATCTTCAATGCAGGTTGCGTGGGCAAGGCGGGACAAGGCGTTCTCCGGTGTGGTCGTGCACAATGGGTTGGCCGGTGGCGCGTGGGCAGGCAAGCCTGTCTGGCGACCAAACTCTACGCAGCCAGGCGATTATAGATTAGTGCTCGGCGCCGTATCACCGATGTATTGAAGGTTGTGGGCGTCACCCGCCATCTCGGGAGCTTCGTGCGCATACACGGCCATGGCGCGCGAACCGTTCCACCACAGCACTCGCGCCACCTTGGCGTGACTGGCTATTTCCAGTGCTTGAATGGCGTCGCTTTCGATAAAGTGCGTATAGCGCTGCTCCATGATGGCCTGCGCTTTGTGCAGCGCCGTTTCCGGAGCCGTGTAGCGTGTCTCGTCTCGCATGATCAGCCGGCCCGTGAAACCATGGCGGTCCAGCCAGGCTTGTGTGCGAGCTCTGTCTTGCTCTGGCCGGCCTGTGATGATGGGCAGGTCGCGCAGGTCGCGATTGGGCAGCATCGCGTGCGGTTCCAACGCATCGCGTCGCAGCAGGGCAGCCTCTAGATCATGTAGATAATCGTCTTCCGGAATGTCGGGCAGCAAAATGCCGTCCAAGTCCATGGCCCAGGAAGCATACTCGTGTTCGGCCTGGCTGGGCCGATTGCCAGTGGCGCCAAAGGCATCTGTGATCGATTCGCGTTCCCAAGGGAACCATGCGCGATAGCCTGCCGGAACTTGAAAGCCATAGTCCGGCACGACGCGAGACTGGGTATCCCAGGCGAGTGTGAAGACCGATATTGTGAACCCTTGGCCGCGCAGGAATTCGATGCTGTCCGAAAGCGTGGTGCCTCGGCCGGCGATGTCTTCCACCAGCAACACCCGCGAGCCAGCCTGCGGAGCTTGTCGCGTAAACCACGATACGCGCCTGCCGGCGCGATCGTAACTTAATGCATAGAGCGGGAGGCCAAGCGCTGTGGACGCCATTACCCCCGGCGCCAACCCGCCACGTGCAATGGCCACCACGGCGTCGAAACCGGCTAGCCGCCATTCGGCCAAATAGCCGCTGATCCGGGATTCAACCCAGTAGTAATCACAGGAATACGCTTTCATGCAGGAATTGTAGTCAAAAGGAGATAGCCCGCGCGATGGCTGCGCGGTGGCAGGACATCGAAATAAAATTGTGTTATAGTTTCGCTTCTTTGGCGGCTGTAGCTCAGTTGGATAGAGTACTTGGCTACGAACCAAGGGGTCGTGGGTTCGAATCCTGCCAGCCGCGCCAAAATTCACTAGTCTTATCAGCTAGTTAGAACCGCTTAGGGCCGCAATCCCTAAGCGGTTTTTTTATGCCTGGGGGAATTTTGGGGGAATCGCTGCATCTGAACCGTTCGCAACACTGCCAAAAGGTTTTGCGATTCCGCTGTATTCCGGCTCGAAGCCTCATGCCGATGGTGTGATGCAGATCGTGGACATGCAGGTCTGGAATGACGGCTCGCACCCTAGCCGCTTGCCAGGCCGTGTTATTCATGCTCCATACGGGCCGATGCTTTGGCTCAATATTAGGGCGCGTTGCGATCTTGGCATAGGCTCGTAACGCTGGCCGTTGTCAATCCACTGCGACATGGATTTCCCCGGCGAATAGTTCTTCTTGCTTGATCCGAGCATCGAGATTGTCTCGCGCCCACCTCATGGCGCGCACCGCATGCGTCCTGCAGCTCGGGGGGTCGGAGAACTCGAAGCCTCCGGCAATAATCCATGCCGAACCGTCGCTACTTTCTCTGTCGCATGGCGATGTATGTCTGCAGGCGCAGGACGTTGTCTAGTATTTGTTGTACGGCCTGATTTTCAAGCTCAAAGTCAACGTCCCGCTTAAGTTTCTTAGGCGCGTATTGTTGGGCCAGCTCAGTTGCTTCAGCTTTGATGCTTCGTTTTTTCTTGGATGCGGGGAACGGGAAAGGGGTGGGGAAAACCCTACTCAGAACGGAGCGGGCAGATCAGAAAGGGAGTAGGGCAGGCAAAAGAAACCTCGCGTGGAGTGCAATCTTATAGCTACAAATATTCCTTGCTTTGATGTGTTTATGTAACTGCAATAATTAGATGGATATCACCTTTGATTCCGCTAAAGACAGAGAGAACCAAGCTAAGCATGGTGTCAGTTTGGGCCTCGCAGCCGAGTTCGAATGGGATGAGGCGGTTGCATGGGAAGATGTTCGCCGAACCTAGGCTAAACTTCATCTGCATCAGTTACTCCAAAGGGTCATTCATGCAGAAACTAGGGATCGTTCTACTTGCTATTCTGGGCGGGTGCGCCTCAGCGACCGATAGCCAAAAACCCCAGCAAGTGGGCATGGCTAATCCAGCCTCGGTGTATTGCCAGCAGGTTGGCGGCAAGTTGACTATAGAGAACACCCCGGCGGGGCTGGCCGGTATGTGCGAATTGCCCGATGGAAGCAAGATTGAAGAATGGGAGCTCTTTAAGGCGGCAAGCCAATGTGGTGCTGACTCCCGTCAAAATTTAGTTGGCACGCTTGAATCCAGCCTTGATCAATCCACATTGCCGACGCTCTCGCGAATCATCAACCCCGATTCGGCAGTCACTATGGATTACCGTCAGGAGCGTTTGAATGTATATGTGGACGAAAGCGGGAAGATCGAGCGCGTGACTTGCGGGTAGATGTGGCCGGTTACGGCTCCGGCGTCAGGGTTTGTTGCCCTGGTCGGTTCCGCAGTTGGGCGCCCGTTAGTGGGCCAGACTCGAAGCTGCATCTGGCGGTTCGCGCTGTTGCACTGTAAATTAAGCATCCGCTATCGATTGATAGCCAGTGCGTACCGTTTCGGCAGAGGCGGTGGGCGTGTTGATGGTGGCCGGCGCTAATCCAGCTTGGGAACGTGCATGCCCTGTGTCATGCCCGCAGCCTCCTCCTGGTTACTTGCTGTAGGGATTGCGCGGCGATTTGCTGCTACCGTTGATCTTTAAATACTGGTTTTGGAGCGAATATGTCCGCACATCTAAAAGTACGATATTTGCTGGCCGCAGCTGTGGTAGCAGGTATCTTGGCCGCTCCCGCTTATGCGCAATACTCGGGGCCCTCGGAAATTGAGCAGCCGACGGTGGCTGAAATTCTCAAAAATCCAGTTGATGACCAAGACGTCCAGATTCAGGGGAATCTGTTGCGCAAAACCGCGCAAAAGAAATACATTTTCTCGGACGGAACCGGCGAGATCGTTGCGGAGATAAAAGCGAAGCGCTTCGCCGGGCAGTCCGTCGATGAGTCAACAAAAGTCGAGCTTATCGGTGAGGTCGATACTGGCAGGAACAGGCCACCCGAAATCGAAGTGAAGTCTGTTCGGGTGATCGAGTAGGGAAGAAGCGGTACGAAGGTAGTGGGGTCCGAATCGTGCCAGCCGCGCCTTTCAAAATGAGTCGGCTACGGCTTCGTTCGGCTAAGCTAGGGCAGAGGGTCTGCCGGGCCGTTCCGCCTCTGGATCAATAGGGCAGGCTGGGGTATGTTTCCTTCATCAAGCGAAGGATTCGACTACGAACGTACGCGCGCCTCTTGGCGTGGCCGATTTCGTCGATCAGGGATGGTGGTCGCGGTGGCCAGTCCATACCCATTACTTGCAAGGGGCGCACGGCAATACTGTCGTGTCTTTGATATGTGGTCATAAGAGCTCCGAGGGTGCGAAGGCAAAGCAGTTTGAGCCTGCAAAGCCATACCGAGTACCCTCAGCAGATCATGATCGGCTTCGACGAAGCCGGTGGCGAAGGGGTGTTAACGAGGCAGCCCGGATTATTTGAAGTGTGTTGTTGCGCTGCCTCTGTGTATTGATACTGGGGCACGGGGGTGCATATAGCTAGCTTTTCTTTGTATCTCTTGTTACCTGGGTGCTTACCTTCTCGCAGTCCTCCAGGTACGCAATAGGCTGACCCCCGCTACGAGCAATCTGTGGAGGGGGAAATGCGAAGACTTGGAGCCCTTGTAATGATCGTGGGAGCGAACATTGCAGTAGGAGCGATAGCGGCGGCATTCTGGCGTGCAGCGTTACAGTGCGCACTAGAGGCACGGGAAGGAGGTTGCGCGCAGGGCGGCGTGGCGTTGTTCGTCGAGATGCTGGTATCCGCCGAAGGCATCATCTATTGGGCTGTAGTCGCGGCAGGGCTATGGGTATTCTGGCGCGGCAAACGAATGCGCTCTGACGCAAAGGGCGACTAACCCGAGCGCGCAAAGCAAACCCGCCGAAGCGGGTTTGTGATATGCCCCGATTAAAGAGGCGTCAACGAGAACTCGCCGTTCCCTTATTTCTTATGTTGCTGGTCGGGCTTCTGTTCAGCTTGGCCTTGTCCGGACTTTTGTCCGCCTTGCTGCTGTCCCGATTTGCTTTGCTCTTGTTGCCCGGGAGCTTGCTGTTTTCCGGGCTGGTTGGGTTGGTTTTGCGGCATGGTATTGCTCCTAATCTCCCATATCCCGGGTAGCTCGAAAAGCTGCCGGCGGGGCGTGGGAAAACTTTAGAGCATGCGGCGTGCCCGGGCCAAAGAAATCCGCCGCGAACCCTGAGTTTTGCGTTAAAGCGTCGGAGGCTTGCCTGGGGCGACTGGCTCGGGCGGCCCGCCGGGCAAGTCGGGGCTTGAGGGGCCTGGTGTAGGTTTGCCGGGCTCGGCGGGCACATCGATGCCTTTATCGTCAGGCTTGTCGTTTTCGCCGCCAGTGCCACCCGGCACTTTAAGGACATCCCCATGGGGCGTCATGCTGGGGGAGTCTTTGTCGAGCTTGCGTTTGGTCATAAGCCACTCCTGTAATGTGTCGAACAGGAGGGCGCAAGAGCTATGCCTGACGAATGCCAGGCCTTACTGGAAGTTAGCGCTTCGCATAAGCGATTCGCCGGCCAGCACGGTGCGTCGGGCTTCTTCGTGCTTGTCTTGTAGCGCCAGATAGGTTTGCTCGGTTTTGTCAGAGCGGTCAGCGGTTCCGCCGAATGATTCTTCTAGATAGTTTGCGTACCACACTGACTCTTTGAAAGTCATGCCTACAAACACATCGTTGTTGTCGTGGTCTGTAGAGAGGGCTCGGATTTCAATAAGATACTCCCGCGCAGCGGGCTCTAAATTTAACATAAGACTCCTTGAATGAGCTTCCATTGTAGCCGCCGGCCAATCCAGGCGCCGGTTCGGGCGCTATAAGGGCATGCAACCTCGACGATCGGGGTTTTCGATGCTAGTATGGCCTCGTCCTTATCCGGAGCGGTTCAGCTCCATCCCAGCGCTGTCAGCCTGGTGTTTGTTTTCATACAATAGAGTCAACCTTGGAGTCATTCCATGAATACGTTCTCTGCCGTGCGCAGGAAGTATCTGCATTCTCTGTCCGCCCTGGCCTTATCGGCCGCCTTCTCTGTAATCTTAGGCGCTTCCGCCGCCGCCCAGCAAATTCCTTCCAAACTCATTATCACCGCCATCCCTGACGACGGCGACGCCGAACGCATGCGTGAGAATTTTGGTGCGCTTGCCAGCTATCTGGGCGAAGCGGTGGGCATGCCGGTTGAGTACATGCATGTCGAAAACTACGCGGCCAGTGTCACCGCTTTGGCAACGGGCCGCGCGCACATTGCCTGGCTCGGTGCGGTGACCACGGCGCAAGCCCGCATGCAGATGGGCGATGACATCACCATTCTGGGCTGCCGCGATATCGACAAGGGTTTCGTCAGTTATTTCATTGCAAACCCCGCTACCGGAGTTGACAACGTTGCCGACCTGGCCGAGCTGGCAACAGCAGCTGATGGGAAATCATGGACTTTCACTTTCGGTAGCAAAAGCAGCACCTCGGGTCATATGATGCCGCGCAAGTACTTCATGGATCAAACAGGCACGGTCCCAGAGAAGGTCTTCCGCACTGTAGCGTATTCGGGCAGCCATGATGTGGTCATGCAAATGGTGGCCGATGGCACGCACGACGTAGGCGCTCTCAACTATGCAAGCTGGGATAAAGCCTCGGAAGATTTGAAGGCCAGGGCGCCTATTGTTTACAAGACCCCTCCGTACACCAACTACGCCCTGACGGCGCGTGCCGACTTGGGCCCCGAGATGCTTGACAAGCTGCGCACGGCCTTATTGGCTCTGGATGCCAGTAACGAAGACGGAGCCCAGGTGCTCAAGTATCTGAAGGCCGGGCGCTTCATCGAAGCGGATATTTCCGAGTGGCAGGGTTATGTCGACCTGCTTGAGTCGGGCATAGACATTGGTGGCTGATGGCTTGGCGGGGGCTTTTACGGTCTCGTAAGGCTCCCGCAAAGCTCGTCCGGAAAACTTCACATGAATAACCCTGGCTCTGAAACGGCGTCCGCGCTGCCGGTAGTCGTCGAGCGTGCGGCGGTAGTGTATGGACGCCACCGCGTGCTGGATGAGATCGATATTTCCGTCTCACAAGGCGAGCGGGTGGCGATCATAGGCCCGTCGGGGGCCGGGAAGACGACGCTGTTCCGCTTGGTGGGCGGGCTTGTCAAACCGGCGGATGGGCGCGTTACAACGCTGGGCTGCAATGTTTCTCGGCTTTCGGGCAAGCGTTTGGCAAGGCTTCGCCGCGATGTCGGCTTTCTTCATCAGCAAGACAACCTCATCCCTCAGTTGCGCGTAGTGCACAATGTATTGATGGGCCGATTGGGCCGCTGGTGGCTGCCCAAAGCCTTGTGGTCTTTGTTGTGGCCGCAAGAGCTGGGCCGGGCGACGCAGGCGCTTTCACGCGTCGAGCTGGCCGATAGGTTGTGGTCGTTGCCGGATGAACTTTCTGGGGGGCAGCAGCAACGGGTCGCGGTAGCGCGCCTCATCGTGCAGCAACCTCGCTTGGTGCTGGCTGATGAACCGGTCAGCGCCCTTGATCTGCGCCTGGGCCAGGAAATTATCGGGCTTCTATGCGAACTGGCGGGACACGAGCGCGCTACTTTGCTGGTCAACCTGCATACGCTCGACCTGCTGCAGGGCAATTTTGATCGTGTCATCGCCTTGCGGGCGGGACGCGTATTCTGGCAGGGGGCGCCGGCCGACATCAGCCAGCATTTGCTACGCGAGTTGTATGGCGCCGAGTACCGCGCCTTACATCTGGATGAAATGGCGTTGCCGGCATGAATATGACGGCGTCGGCGGCACGGCGCCATCGGCGTCGTCCCCTGGGCAGCTTCATCGCGTTACTGATGCTGGTATTGGCCGTGCTTGCGGCCTGCTTTGCCGTGGAGTGGGATTGGGACGCGCTGGCCGATGCCCAGCGCCGGGCGGAAGCTGCGAGCCGGATTGGGGCGTGGCTGGCCGCCTTTCTTTCTCCAGACTTATCGGCGGAATTCCTTTGGCACTCATGGGACCTTACGCTGCAGACCTTGTCGGCGGCTGTTTTAGGAACCTCTATTGCCGTGCTCTTTGCCTGGCCGCTGGCCATGGGAGCAAGCCGGGCAGTATGCGTGGGGGAAGAGCGCGAAGGCATTTTTGTCTCGAAGCTGCCCCAAGGCAGCCCTCTTCGCGTGTGGCGTCATTTTCCATTGCGTTCCCCGACGGCTTTGCTCTGCGCGGCGTGTCGGCTTATCCAGGATGTCTTGCGGGCTGTGCCCGACTTCGTGTGGGCTGTCATTCTTGTGGCCATGATCGGCCTGGGACCGCTGACCGGCGCGCTGGCACTGGCCTTGAATATCACCGGCATTCTGGCCAAGGTTTATAGCGAGTTGTGGGACGGTGTTGATGAGGCGCGTTACGCCCAGGTGAGAAGCCAGGGAGGCGGGCGCCTGGCTGTTTTTCTGTACGGAATCCGGCCCCTGGCGTCGCGCAATGTGCTGTCGTTTACGCTTATGCGCGCCGAGTGCGCCATTCGGAATGCTGCTGTGATCGGCGCGGTGGGCGGGGGCGGGCTGGGCTCCGAGATCTGGTATCAGATTCGCTTCGGTGCGTGGGATAAGGTTGGTACGCTGATACTGTTTACCCTGTTGTTGACGTTGACGGCTGATCTGGCAAGCAACCACGTACGACGCTTGTTGCGGGGTGATGCTGCACGTGCATCCAGCCGGGTGCCGCAGGTTGATGCCCAGTCGCCGGCCCGGGCAACCCGACCTCCTTTGCGCCCTTGGTATGCGGCGGGTTTTGTGATGGCGGTACTGGTGTGGTCGCTGTGGTTCATGGGTTGGGGCAATCGCGCCGGCGAAGGGGGCGCGCCGCGAAACCACTTGGCTCCCGCCGCCGAGATTTTCACCGGCAAGGCCTGGGACAACCTACGATTCTTCCAGCGGCTATTGTCGCCCGAACTGGATTTAACTGCCGTTGGAATAGGTCCAGCCGAGAAAGTGGCCAAGCAACGGGCCGACGGGAAAACAGTGGAACTGTTCGCCCATTACGGTCCGGCAGATTTCTGGCGTCCGGCCGCGTGGGTGTCCTGGGCCGACGAGTTGCGCAAGTGGTTCGTCTGGCGGGCTGTGGAGTCTGCGGCTGTGCCGCTGGCCATCGCGGTGGTGGGTACCTTGCTTGGGGTGGCTGCGGCCATATTGCTCACCTACCCTCATTCGGCTACTTTTCAATTGTTATCCGAACGCTTCAGCGGTGAAACCGCTCCCCGCTGGCTGCGCGCGTGGCGAGTTTTGCAGATGGCCGCTGCGCGTGCCACAGCCATGATTGCACGAGGCGTGCCCGAAGTAATGTGGGCGTTTTTATTCATCGCATTCTTCGGTCCAGGGCTGGTAGCCGGCACTCTGGCCATCGCCGCGCATACGCTGGGCGTACTTACCCGGGTGTTTGGCGAAGCCGTGGATAACCAGCCCCTAAGACGATTTGAACCCACATGCGGAGCGTCGCGTCGCATGACTTATGCATTGGTGGCCGCCCCCCTGGCGTGGCGCGACTGGATGACCTATGCGTTCTTCCAGTTTGAAAGCAATGTGCGGGCCGCAGTGGTGCTTGGCCTTATTGGCGTGGGTGGGCTGGGCTTCCAGTTCAACTTCAATTTTGAATGGTTTCGTTTCGAGCGCGCCGGCACGTATCTCATCGTGATGATTTTGCTGACGGTATTGATCGATCGCAGCGTGCGGATGCTGAATCTTTCACGTGTGGGGCGCGGGTAGGGTGGGCCTCTGCCAACGCCCTTTGTCGTGTGGATCATCGCTGTTTGCCCGGGGGCGGCGCTTCCGGCTTCTCTTGGGCGGTTTTCATCAAAGGCGCGCACTCATTCGAATCGTCTGTGCCCAGGTTCAAGAGCGGAATCAAGGCAGCCAGCGGCGTCGCAATAATACCCAACGCGACCGCAGCGCCGGCGCGCGCGGCGATAGGCCCTTCGTGTACGCCTACATCGGGATCTTTGAACGTGCCGCGCACATACAGGGGTGTGCGCAAGGTGAATATGCGCAACGACTTGTTTTCGGGGTCGATGTCCAGGTCCAGCTCTTCGGTGGCCAGATTGATGTTGCCGGTTACGTCGATGGTGGCGTCTTCTGTGTCCAGCTTAAAAGCCTTGGTATGCATCAGGCCATTTTTGACATCGAAGTCGGCCGCCACGCAATTGAGCACAACCTGCTCGTCGCCGAACAGCTTGACGATGACCATATCGGCGACGTTCAGCCCAGCGGCCTCCAGCAGGAAATGACTGACCGTGCCTTTAGTGACCACAGCCTTGAGCTCGCCGTTGGCTTCTCCCAATAGCTCAGCAAACGACTTCCCCTGGCTGGACAAGGCAGCGTCAACTTGCACCGTGCCCAGGCTGGCACGCATGGATTCGGCGCCGCGCAGCAGCTTTCGCAATTGTAAGCCGCGGGCTGTGGCCTTCAGACGCGCCTTGATCTGATCCTGTCGTCCGTTCAGTTCGATAGTGGTGCGTAGCGTACCGCCGGCCACGCCGAAATTCAGCGGGGTCAGCGTCAGCACTTTGTTATCCAGCTTGACATGGGTTTCGACATTGTCCAGCGGCAGGTTCTCGTTACGAACGATCTGTTTGCCCTTGAAGCGTACGTCGGCATCCATGAGGCCCCAGCTATCGGTGTTGATGGGCTCGACAGGCAGTGCCTTGTCAGCCGGCTGATTCTTGGCTTTATCCTCGCGTTTGTCCACGCCCACCAGGGGGCCCAGGTCTTTGAAGCGAAGCAGTTCCGACTGAAGCGATCCGGTCAGAAATGAGCGCGGCTCGCGCACGTGGAATTCCACTGTGCCGCTTAAGTCGCTGGAACCCACCTTTCCCTTGAAATCTTGGTAATGCCAGACGTTCTTGTCGTTGGCCAGTTCTCCGACCAGCCTGCCCTCGGTCTGGTAAGGCGGTGTATTGGGTAGCGCGATGCCTATCAGTGGGTTCAAGTCGGCCATGGTTGCGCCCTCGAGATTCAAGCGCAGATCAAGCGCGGCAAACTGGGTGGGACGGGTCACCGTGCCTTCGAACTGTGCCGTTGTGTCGCCTATCTTGAGAACGGCCTGGATGGGGAAGGGCACATCAGCATCAGGGCTTCCTTGCTGCAACGAGAGCAGCCCTCCGGCTTTGCCGCTGCCAGATATCGTACCTTCCTTGTAGCGCCCTTCGGCCTGCCAGCCTACGGCGTAGCTGTTTGTTTGTGTGTCGGCCAGTGAATCCAGCTGGGCACGCACATCCAGCGCCAATGATGGATCACGCAGCCGTATCCTGACGTTCTGCATGCCAAGCTGTTGCAGGGTGAACTGCCATTTGGCGGGCTCATCGTCACGCGTAGGTTCTTCGCTCAGGGCCCAGTTGCCGGCGCCGCTTTCGGACCGTACCAGATCGAGGTCGGCGTCCTGGAGCTCCAGGCGGGCGACACGCACGGTGTTGCTGAGCAAAGGAATGGGATCGACGAGCAGATTTAGCCGACCGGCATGGGCCATGTCCTCTTCGCCGGCAGTCCATTGAGGCTGGCCGACACGGATATCGTGCGCGGTGATCTCGGGCCAGGGAACCCAGCCGCGCCATCCCGAGCGTTCCACCGGTCGCTTCCAGTCGATCTTGAGGTCTCCCTGGATATCTACCTGGCGATGGGACAGGGCGCTTAACTGGCGCTCAACCCAGGGCTTGGCCATGTTCCAGTTGAAGGTCGCCGCCACCGTCAACGCTACGGCCAGGACGAGTACCACGGACAGTACAATACCAATCAAGATCTTTGCGTAGCGGGGCATAGGCATCCTTTGCGCGGGCCGGCCTTGGCGCATGCGCCTTATCCCATGCGCGCGGCGGCTGTTAAGACTTTTTGTTTCGATGCTGCCATGACGACATCCCGGATTCCCGCCTCTACTCTTGCAGCCTATCGCCAGACCGATTATCGGGTTGAGGCGCCGCAGCCGTTCACCCTGAAAATCGAGCACGCCAACCAGGCCTTGCTTGCCCTGCATCGGCAATACGGCGTGAGCTCAAGTGCTTTCATCACCGCTTGCAACCCATATAGCCGCATGCTGCCTGACATTCAGAACGCCGAGCGCCAGCAGCGTCTTGCAAAAATGCTTACCCGGGATGGGTGGGCCTACTTGTTAGGAAGCGGTCAGCATATATCGGGCCCATGGCCGGCCGAAGCCAGTTTTCTGGTGCTCGGTGTGGGCCGCGAAGAGGCTGCGCGCCTGGGTCGTGCTTTTCATCAAAACGCCATCGTTTATTGCGGCGCCGATTGCAAACCCGAACTTGTGCTGCTGCGATGACCCATGATGCGCCATAAGGTCGCGTTACCTGCGAGAAATATAGGGGTTGCCGGCAATATAGAACCGTAGCGGCTTGTCGGCCCAGTCCTTGGCGTAGCTTACGCCGACCCTTGACGTGGCGACGATATCGGGGGCGGGTGACGCTTCGGGCGCAAGCAGATGCAGTTCGTCGCCACATAGGTCATGGCCGTAATGGCTAAGGTTGATGCCCATGGCGCGCGTAAGCAGACCCGGCCCGCGCGTGTTGCCCTCCACGTTCGCCAACGGTTCGACGGCGCGCAGCAGCACGCCGGTGCCGCTGCCCTCAGGCTCGGTCACGATGTTCATGCAGCGGTGCAGGCCGTAAATCAGATACACGTAAGCGTGGCCCGGCGGTCCGAACATGGCCTGAGTGCGCTTTGTTCGGCCCTTGGACGAATGCGCCGCCAGATCGTGAGGGCCAAGATAGGCTTCTACCTCGACGATGCGCGCCATTCGCGCCCGTCCGTCAACTTGATGAACAAGCGTTTTTCCGAGCAGGTCACGAGCGACTGTAACAGTGTCTCGGGTGTAGAAATCGCGGGTCAGTTTTTCCATGTTTTTCGACAGATGCGAGAAGGCGGCCGCTCTTGTTTGTTGCGAAAACGTCTTGTCGCAAATTTAATTCCTGATTCGATAATTATTGCTTGACTTAGCCGTAAGCCGCCGCTACGATGAGCCGCTAGATTTTCAAGTTCGTTGTAGTTTGTCCAATCAGTACCAAAAACAGTACTTTTTTGCTCCATCTCCACCCTTGATAGTCTGTTCCCGGGCAAGTACGCCCATATTTTGTAAGGGTTGCAAAAATGCAAACTGAAACTGGTATTGTTAAATGGTTCAACAACGAAAAAGGCTACGGCTTTATCAAGCCTGAAGCGGGTGGTAAAGATCTGTTCGCCCATCATACCGACATCATGGGTACGGGTTTTAAAACCCTCGAAGAGAACCAGCGCGTATCTTACGTCTCCGCCGAAGGCCAGAAAGGTCCTCAGGCCAAGTCGATCCAGGTCATCTAAGCCTGTTTTTCGGGTGTCCGTCCTTGGGGCGGCTGCCAAAACACAAAAAACCCCATCGTACGATGGGGTTTTTTGTTGTGTATAAGTTCGGCTACGCTCGGGCCAGATAGTTGTCCAGTTCGTCGAGCAAAAAGTTTTTTTCCTGCTCGGGAAGGAAGCAGGCCAGGATGCTGTTGCGTGCCAGGACAGCCAAGTCGTCCCGACTTAGATCAAGCGCCTGTGCCACCGCCATGTAGTTGTCGGCCAGGTAGCCGCCGAAATAGGCTGGGTCGTCGGAATTGACCGTGACACGCAGGCCCCGGCGCAGCAAGCGTGCCAGATTGTGCTGTTCCATGGCGTCGAATACGCAGAGCTTCAGGTTAGACAGTGGGCAGACGGTCAGGGGCATTTGCAGATCGAGCAGACGCTGCATCAGTCCGGGGTCTTCTTCGCTGCGCACGCCATGGTCGATGCGCTCGACATGCAGCAGGTCGAGCGCGTCGCGGACATACGCGGGCGGGCCTTCTTCGCCCGCGTGGGCCACCAGGCGAAAGCCCAATTCTCGGCATTTGGCGTAGACGCGTTCGAATTTCTCCGGAGGGTTGCCGCGCTCGGCTGAATCCAGCCCTATGGCTGTCCAGATATCAGCGTACTGCTCGCGCAGCGGCAGAGCCTGCTCGAGCGTGGTGAAGGCGTCTTCTTCGCTGAGGTGGCGCAAGAAACTAAGAATGAGGTAGCCGCTGATGCCCCATTGGCTGCGAGCCTGTCGCATGGCCGACGCCAGGCCCTTGAATATGGTTTCCATGGCGACGCCGCGCACGGTGTGCGTTTGCGGGTCGAACATGATCTCGACATGGCGCACTCCGTCGGCGTGGATGCGCCGGAGATAGGCCAGCGTCATGTCGTGGAAATCGTGTTCCGTAATTAGCACGCCGGCGCCGGCGTAGTAAAGATCCAGAAATGACTGCAGGTCGGTAAAAGCGTAGGCGTCGCGCAACGCTTGTTCGGATTCGTAGGCAAGCTTCACGCCATTGCGCTGGGCCAGCAAGAAAATCATCTCGGGCTCAAGGGTGCCTTCGATGTGCAGGTGCAGCTCGGTTTTGGGCAGACCGACGATGAAGTCGCGCAATGCGCTATTGTTTGAATTTGTACTCATGACAGCCTCAGTGAACGTGGCGCCAAGCGGCCAGCGCCACCAGCGCCCAAGCGATGATGAAGAAGACGCCTCCCAATGGCGTGACGGCGCCTAGCCACTTGGTGCCCGAAAGCGCCAGCACATACAGGCTGCCGCTGAAAAGGATGATGCCGGCGAACATAAGTGTTCCGGCCCACGAAAGCAGGGGCGAACCGAATCGAGCCGCCAGGGCCGCAATGGCCAGCATGCCCAGGCCATGGATCAATTGATACAGCACGGCTGTCTGCCAGACCTGCAGCATATCGGCAGACACGATGCGCTTCAGGGCGTGCGCGCCAAAAGCGCCGGCGCCCACGCCGACCATCAGGCACAGAGCAGCAGTAATGACAAGAGAGCGGTCGCTCATGGATAGTCCTTCTTGGGTTTTGAATGATGGATACGCGACGATGCCGCTCTTGCGGCCCGATGGCGTCCTGGCGATACTATGAAGGATCGCCCATGTTTTGTCGAAAGCGACCCAAGTTTTAACATGGAAGCGCCGCTGTGTTGCTTGCAGTAATCCCGGAGGACACCATGAAATGGTCCACGCACGAAGTCGAAAACCAAGTGCCCGAACTCGACGGCTACAACCTGTACGCGTCGGATGCCGCGCTACAAGAAGCGGTACGACGCGAGGGGGCGTCGACGCACGAATCCTCGCTTTCAGACTACGGCGCATGGCTCGGAACGGCCGAGGCGGCGGCGCTGGCGCGTCAAGCGAATAGCCGGGCTCCCGTCGCCGAACGCTTCGACCAGCATGGCTATCGTGTCGATCGAGTGCTGTACGATTCGGCCTGGCATGTCTTCATGGAGAAGGCCTTCAGCCGGGGCATGCATTGCGGCGCATGGAGCTCCTCCGAGCCGGGGCGCCATGTGGCCCGTGCCGCATATTATCTTCTGCATGGTCAGGTCGAGGCCGGAACCTTGTGCCCGCTAACCATGACCTCGGCCGCCATCCCGCTGCTAGCCCGCGAGGCGCTTTACGATACCTTGCGTCCTTTGTTGCTGTCCCGCGTGTACGACCCCTCTGATTCGCCGTTGGCCGATAAGAAATCGATGCTCGTCGGCATGGGCATGACCGAAAAGCAGGGAGGCTCCGATCTGCGCAGCAACACCACAAGGGCCACGCCGTTGGGCAAGGGCGGACGCGGGGCCGATTATGCGCTGGTGGGGCACAAGTGGTTTTATTCCGTTCCCACCTCTGATGCGCACCTTGTGCTTGCGTTGCACGAAGAGCAGTACTCATGCTTTTATGTGCCGCGCCGACGTCCCGATGGCTCCCTCAATCGGGTGCACATTCAGCGGCTTAAAGACAAGCTCGGCAATCGTTCCAATGCCAGCGCCGAAGTCGAGTTCTTCGATGCCCACGGCGTACTTATCGGCGAACCGGGGCGCGGAATCGCGACGCTCGTCGAGATGGCATCGCTTACTCGCCTCGATTGCGTGCTTGGAAGTACCGCACTGATGCGCCAGGCGCTGGTGCAGGCGGTGCATCATGCCGATTATCGCCGGGCTTTCGGGCGCAGGCTGGTCGAGCAGCCCCTGATGCGTGTTGTATTGGCCGACCTGGCCCTCGAGAGCGAGGCAGCCACGGCTTTGGCGTTGCGCCTGGCGCGCGCCTTCGAGGGCGAGAGCGTCCTGGACCAGGCATATCGACGTATCCTGACTCCGGCCGCCAAGTTCTGGATCTGCAAGCGTGCCATCGGCGTAACCGCCGAATGCATGGAAGTCTGCGGAGGCAATGGCTACGTGGAAGACGGCCCCATGCCGCGCTTGTTTCGCGAGGCCCCTGTCAATGCCATTTGGGAGGGGTCCGGCAACGTGATGTGCCTGGACGTGTTGCGAGGGCTGCGGCGCGAACCCGAGTTGGCGGGAACCTTGATCGACGCCTTGCTCAGCGAAAGCTCCGACGATCCCCTGCTGTCGCAGAGGGCCGAGCAGCTTGCCACGCTGATATCCGCCGACGAGGCGACACTGCAAAGCTGCGCCCGCCACGTATCGCAATGGCTGGTCCTGCTGGTGCAGGCAAATCTATTGCGGCGCCACGCGCCCGCCGAGGTGGCCGAAAACTTCCTGCGTTCGCGTTTTGGCGGTCAGGCCATGGCCCTGTACGGGGTATCGGGCAACGCCGAGGCTGCAAACATGCTGATCCGACGAGCTTGGTACGAATGAACGCCAAAATTTGTATATCATTCGTGCTATGAAAGTATCAAGACCTGGCCGCAACGCGTCGCAAAAAAACTTGTCTGGCATGATCAAGTGGCCGTCGCGCCGTCGCGCGGGCGTGGCTGTGGCGGCGGTGGCGCTTTTGGCTCTGGTCTGGCAGCAGCAACGTATATCTGCCGGCGGTGAAGCCGAGCCGGCCTACGAATTCCAGCTTCGGGGCACCGTTGTCCATGTGGCCGACGGCGACACCTTCACTTTGCTGGTCGATAAACGCCGCGAGCGCATACGCATGGCCAGTATCGATGCGCCTGAAACCACCAAAGACAAGCACCAGCCCGGCCAGCCCATGTCTCAAGCGTCGCGCAAGGCCCTGTCCAATCTCATCGCGGGCAAGCAACTGACGCTGCTGTGCTACGAGCGAGACCGCTATCAGCGCAGCGTGTGCGATGTGCCGCTGGAAGATGGAATCACCGCCAACCAGCGGCAGGTAATGGGCGGCATGGCATGGGCCAATATGGAGGGGCGCGGCAAGTTCATGCGTGATCCTTCCTTGCCCCGATTCGAAGAAAAAGCGCGACAGGCTCGCCTCGGCCTCTGGAGCCAGAGCGAGCAGGTGCCCCCCTGGGTGTGGCGATATCAATGCTGGAAGCAGGCGCAGTGCTAGCGCGACGGTATTGGGCGGGCGGGCCCTGGGCGCGGCTATGCAGCGTCGTGCTTCCGCTGTTGCTGTTGTGTCTGCTGGCCGGGTGTTCCGAAGCCCCGGTAAACAGCCCTTACATGCGGGGAGCCGAGGCGGAGAACGTGCTGTATACGGCGTTTTCGCAGCGCTCGCCCAAATATCTTGACCCTGCCAGTTCGTATTCGGCCGACGAAACACCGTTCACCTATTCTATTTACGAGCCGCTATACGGCTATGACTATCTGGCGCGCCCGTACGAGTTGCGTCCCCGGGCAGCGCGCGAGGTCAGCCATCCCGTTTATTATGACGCCCAGGGGCGGCAACTTCCCGATGATGCGCCAGGAGAATTGGTGGCGCTTAGCGTTTACGACATCCCCATTCAGCCCGGCATCTTGTTTCAGCCGCATCCGGCCTTCGCCAAAGATGCCTCGGGAAACCATGCCTATTGGCCTATCGCACCCGAGCAGTTGGAAGACAAATACGCGATCTCCGATTTCGCCCTGACAGGTACCCGCGAACTGACGGCCGACGACTATGTGTACGGCATTCGCCGACTGGCCAGCCCCGGCGTGGTCTCGCCTATCTATGGCGTGATGTCCAGCCATATCGTCGGGCTGGGCGACTATGGAACGAAGCTGCGCGAAATTCAACAGCAGCGGGAAGCCGAAGGCGAAACGGGGTGGCTCGACCTGCGGCAATACGGCTTCGATGGCGTACGGGCGCTGGACGCCCACACATTGCGCATCGAGGTGAAAGGCAAGTACCCACAGTTCAAATACTGGCTTGCCATGACCTTTACGGCGCCCGTGCCCTGGGAGGCCGACCGCTTTTATCGCCAGCCGGGCATGGCGCAGCATAATTTGTCGCTTAACACCTGGCCGGTGGGCACCGGTCCCTATATGCTGGCCGAGTCTGTTCAGAACCGGCGTCATGTATTGACGCGCAATCCTAATTTCCGGGGCGAACCCTATCCCTGCAAGGGCGAAGCGGGCGACGCCCAGGCAGGGCTGCTGGCCGATTGCGGCGACAGCACTCCTTTTATCGACCAGATTGTGTTTTCCATTGAAAAGGAAAGTGTGCCCTTGATGGGCAAGTTCTTGCAAGGTTATTACGACGTACCGGAAGCGGACGATTCAAGCTACGGCGTGGCGATGCAGGTTGCGGCGGGTGATTCTCCCGAAAAGGCCGAGTTGTATCGGGATCGAGGCCTGCAGTTGCTTACCTCCACCGAGGCCCAGATTTATTACTTCGGTTTCAATTGGCTCGATCCCGTGGTGGGTCGGGGCGACACGCCCGAGCAGGCCGAGAAAAACCGCAAGCTGCGTCAGGCAGTCAGCATTGCCTTCGACTGGGAGCAATACATTCAGATTTTCCTGAACGACCAGGGTGAAGTCGCCCATGGGCCGGTGCCGCCGAATATTCCAGGCTACCAGGCGCTTCCCGAGGGCGCCAATCTTTCCGTCTACGAACTTGACGATGGACGTGTTGTACGTCGAGGCCTCGATGAAGCGAAAAAACTGCTGGCCGAGGCCGGCTATCCCAATGGACGGCACGTCGACACAGGGCAACCGCTCATCCTGCATTTTGACTCTGCCGGGGGCATGGGCTCGAGCGCCACAGTCGACTGGATGCGCCGGCAGTTGAAGGCGCTGAACGTCGAGCTCGAAGTGAGGGCCACCGACTACAACCGCTTTCAGGACAAGATGCGGCAAGGCTCCGCCCAGATGTTCATGTGGGGCTGGGTGGCGGATTATCCCGATGCCGAGAACTTCCTGTTCCTGTTGTATGGTCCGAACGGCAAAGCCGAGCATGGCGGCGAAAACGCGTCCAACTACGAAAACCCAGAGTTCGACCGGCTGTTCAAGGCCATGCGCTTTCTGGATGACGGGCCCGAGAAGGACGCCCTGGTCCACCAGATGGTCGAGATCACGCAACGCGACATGCCCTGGATGTTCGGCTTCTACCCCAAGTCGGGCGGCGCCTACCAAGCCTGGGTGGCCAATGCCAAGCCTACGCAGATGGTGCGCAACACCTTGCAGTACCTGCGCATCGATGCCGATATGCGGGCCGACCGCACAGAAACCTGGAACCCCCCGGTTTGGTGGCCGTTGTGGGTATTGTTTGCGCTGGCCCTGGCGGGCGTGTACCCGGCCGTGCGCATCATCAGGCGGCGCGAACGCGCCACGGCGCTGGCCGTTGATACCAAACAGGAACAGACATGACATCCTACATACTGCGAAGGCTGTTGTACGGGGTCTTCATATTGATCGGTGTCAATCTGCTGACCTTCGTTTTGTTTTTTGCTGTCAATACACCCGACGATATGGCGCGCATGGCAATAGGTGGGCAGCGGGTAAGCCCCGAGGCCATCGAAAAATGGAAAGCCGATCGCGGCTACGACAAACCCCTGTTCTACAACGAAAAAGCCCAGGGCGCGCAGCGCCTGACCGAAACCATATTCTTCGAGCGATCAGCGCCGCTGCTTGTTCTGGATTTTGGGTTTTCTGACGGCGGACGCAGCATCGGCCATGAAATTCGCGAGCGAATGGGGCCCAGCCTGGCGTTGGCCATACCCACATTCCTCTTGGGTTTATGGGCATGTATTTCTTTCGCTTTATTGCTGGTGTTCTTTCGAAACACGCCGCTGGACTTCACAGGCGTGGTGATATGCGTGCTGTTGCTGTCCATTTCGGGGCTGTTCTATATCATTGCCGGGCAATGGCTGTTCGCCAAGGTGCTTCGTTGGGTGCCATATTCGGGCTATATGGAAGGCTGGAGCAGTTTGCGCTTCTTGATTTTGCCCGTGCTGGTGGGCATTGCCTCGCGCCTCGGGGCCGAATCACGATTTTATCGCACCCTTTTTCTGGAGGAAATCAACAAAGACTATGTACGCACCGCTAGAGCCAAAGGCCTGGCCGAGCGAGTGATACTGTTTCGCCACGTGCTTCGCAATGCGATGCTGCCCATTCTTACCGGGGCTGTTTCGGCCATACCACTGCTGTTCATGGGCAGTCTGATTACAGAGTCGTTCTTTGGTATTCCGGGCCTGGGCAGCTACACCATCGACGCCATCAATGCACAAGATTTTTCCATCGTGCGGGCCATGGTGTTCCTGGGCTCGGCCCTGTATATCGTAGGTCTCATACTGGCTGATATCTCGTACACGATCTTTGACCCTCGTGTCCGTTTCGAGTAGCGACATGCCAAAGTTCATATTCCTCTGGACCGATATTTTTGTGTACTGCCTGGTGGCCGGCATGGTGCTTTACGGCTGGCGAGTTTCGCGTACGCCCGCCTTGCGCAAGGCCTGGGGCAGCGTGGCCCGCACCACTTCGGCCATGTGCGCCGCGCTGGTGCTGGGCGCTTTTTTGCTGGTCGGCCTGCTTGATTCCATTCATTATCGTCCGGTGCTGCCGCCCGCCCAGGGGCAGCCGGCCGCGCAGCCCGTGTATTCCCCGGTAGTACGCTCGGCGCTGGATGACGTCCTGGCCTGGTCCAGGCTGGGCAGCCCGGAGGCTACTTATTCGGCCCCTTTGGCTTTGCGCCAGTTCACCAAGGAAACCCAGATTATCGACGGCGAGGCGGTGCGCGATTATCCGCGCCTGCGGCATGCGGGCCAACTGCTGGGCGATGATGCCGATCACGCGGCCGACCTGCGCCGCCGTTTGGTTTTGGGAGCGGTTGCCGCGCTTGCAGTTGCCGTGTTGGTCGCCGGCTTGCTGACAGTCTGCCGACTGCGGCGGACGCGAGGGTCCCTGCGGCGCGCTTGGGCAAGCTGGTGGCGTAGCGAATCAGGCGTACCTTGGCGGGCAATGTGGATTACCTTGAGCCTGATGGCCCTGGTGGTATGCGTGGCCTGGGCCCTGGCGCTTGATTATCACGTGTTGGGAACCGATCGAACCGGCAACGACGTCTTGCGGCAGGCGCTGAAAAGCGTGCGCACAGCCTTGGTCATCGGTACGCTTACCACTTTGGCCATGCTGCCGCCGGCTTTGTTCTTTGGCATTTCAGCCGGTTATTTCAAGGGCCGTGTCGATGACATCATCCAATATATCTACACCACGCTTACCTCTATTCCGGGCGTATTGCTGATTGCCGCCTGCGTGTTGATGATGCAGGTTTATATCGACACCAATCCCGAACTCTTCCCCACCGTTGCGGCTCGCGCCGACCTGCGTTTGTTCCTGCTGTGCTTGATACTGGGGCTTACAGGCTGGTCTGGTTTATGCCGCCTGCTTCGCGCGGAAACCCTCAAGCTGCGCGAGTTGGAGTATGTGCAGGCGGCCCGCGCGTTCGGCGTCAGCCACTGGCGCATCATGACGCGGCATCTCTTGCCAAACCTGATGCACATCGTGCTGATCACCATGGTGCTGGAGTTCTCGGGCCTGGTCCTGTACGAAGCCGTGCTGTCCTATCTGGGCATAGGTGTCGATCCGGCAACGCCTTCGTTTGGAACCATGATCGATTCCTCGCGCATGGAGATGTCGCGCGACCCCATGGTCTGGTGGAATTTGCTGGCGGCATTTGTCTTCATGCTGGCGCTGGTGTTGTCTGCCAATATTTTCGCTGACGCGGTGCAAGCGGCATTTGATCCGCGAACCCGGAAATTCAAGCCCAAGCTCCGACGCGCTGATGCTTCCAGGCAAGACAAAATCTCGGGAGTCTCTTCATGAATACTCCCGTCGATTCGTCCCTGAACGCCGCTTTTTCCGGCCGCGACGTCCTGTCCATTGATGACCTGTGTGTCGAGATCCAAAGTGACGAAGGCGCCATGCTGGTCGTCAAGCGCCTGGCCCTTGCCGTGCAGCGGGGTCAGACTTTTGCACTGGTTGGCGAGTCGGGCTGCGGGAAAAGCATGACGGCCCTGGCCTTGCTGCGCTTGCTGCCCGAGGCCGGCCGCATGGTCAGTGGGGAAGTAATCCTCGAGGGCGATGATTTGGTCCGCTTGCCCGAATCGGGCATGCGATCGGTGCGCGGTGGAAAGATCGGAATCGTCTTTCAGGAACCCTCGACCAGTCTCAATCCGGTATTGACCGTGGGTCAGCAGATTGTCGAGACCATACGAACACATACGCGACTTCGAGGCGCGGCGGCGCGACGCAAGGCGGTCGGGTGGCTCGAACGGGTTGGCATCGAAGACGCTGGACGCAGGTTCACCGATTATCCCTTTCAGTTTTCGGGCGGCCAGAAGCAACGCATCATGATCGCGATCGCCTTGGCTGCCGAACCGGCGGTCTTGATCGCGGACGAGCCCACGACGGCGCTCGACGTTACTGTTCAGGCCCAAATCCTTGATCTGCTTGCCGATATCCAGAAAGAAATGGGCTTGGCGATATTGCTCATTACCCACGATTTGGCCGTGGT
The DNA here is from genome assembly GCF_044464525.1 of Pusillimonas sp. NCBI lineage: Bacteria > Pseudomonadati > Pseudomonadota > Betaproteobacteria > Burkholderiales > Alcaligenaceae > Pusillimonas > Pusillimonas sp. Next base: position 17,323 of record NZ_JBIQLE010000014.1, on the reverse strand, counting down.
CAGGCAAGTTGCCGATCATGTCGCCTTGATGCGCCACGGCGAGATTGTCGAGGCAGTGTCGACGCAGCAGTTTTTCGATTCTCCCACGCATCCTTATGCTCGCCAACTGCTGGCCGCGATTCCGTCGTTCGACAAACGCGGGTCGCCATTGACGCTAGAGCGTGCGCAATATGCATCGACGAAGGGCAGCAAGCCAAGCATAGGCGAGGCCGAGGCGGCAGTCGCAGAGGCGTTACAGCCTTCGCGCGCAGCTTCGCCGGATGCCCCGTTGCTTAGCGTAAACAACCTAAGTGTCAGCTATCGCGCCCGTGGCGGCCTGTTCAGCCCTCGTGCGAACGATACCGAGGTAGTCAAGGAACTCTCGCTCGAGCTGCACCCAGGCGAGACCCTGGCATTGTTGGGAGAGTCTGGTTGCGGCAAGACAACCACCGCGAAGGCGCTGCTGCGGCTGCTCGAGAAACAGGCCAGGGTAACCGGACGCGTCATGCTGGCCGGCCATTCCATCCTGGATGCGGGCCGCGCCCAGCTCAAGCGTGCCCGACGAGACATACAAATAGTTTTTCAAGACCCCTACGCGTCGCTGGATCCGCGCATGCAGGTCAGCGATATTCTTGAAGAGGGCGTGGCGGCGCTGCAGCCCGACCTTTCGCGCCAAAGTCGCCGGCTTCGTGTGCGGCAGCTGCTTGATCGCGTCGGGCTGCCGTCCAATGTCTTAGAGCGCTATCCACACGAATTTTCGGGCGGTCAACGCCAGCGTATCGCCATAGCTCGGGCGTTGGCTGTGCAACCTAAAGTTCTCGTGTGCGACGAACCGACCTCGGCACTGGACGTTTCCGTGCAGGCCCAGTTGCTGGAGCTTTTGCAGCAGTTGCAGCGCGACTCGGGGATGGCCTACTTGTTCATTACCCACAACTTTGGCGTAGTTGAGTATCTGTCTGATCGTATTGCCGTCATGCACCAGGGGCGCATAGTTGAAACAGGCACGACCGAGCGGGTGCTGCATCACCCCTCGCACGAGCAGACGCGTCGCATGCTTTCGGCCGTGCCCCGCTTGTAAAGCTGCCAGGCACTTGTGCTGGGGCGTAAAAAAAATGGTTTGAAACGCACAGGCCTATAATTGGGGCGTATTGCATTTTTCGGGGCGGCCCCCATCTTATATCCATGTCATTGAAAGTTTTTGATCTCCAGTGCGATGCGGGCCACGTCTTCGAAGGTTGGTTCGGGTCGGCTGACGACTACGATAAACAACGCGACCGGGGAATACTGGTGTGCCCGTTTTGCGATAGCAATCAGGTCAATAAGCTGCTGTCCGCCCCAAGGCTCAATATGGGCAGAGGCAAACCCGGGGCGCCAGAGACCGCCGAGCAGCCGGAAGCGGCAGGCGCGGAACCTGAAGCCGGCGGTAATCTTGCCCAGCTTCAGGCTCAAGTGATGAAGCACGTTCGGGAAATTATCCGCAGCTCTGAAAACGTGGGTGATCGTTTTGCGGCCGAGGCGCGGCGCATGCACGAGGGCGAGAGCGAGCATCGAGCCATCCGGGGTTCCACTACCCAGGAAGAGCGCGAAGACCTGGCTCGTGAGGGCATAGCCGTCATGCCAATCCCTGAGTATCTGGATGATGATCGCTTGCAATAGATTTCGAAATTGCCGTTCTGCCAGCGTTGAAAAGTGGGTTTCCGCTCATTCTTGACCGGCTTCGGCAAACTCGGCTGCGGCCTTTCCAAATAAAAAGCGTCTTCAAAATGAAGACGCTTTTTTTCCAAGCCCATTGTTACCATGCAAGCAATGGCGGCCTACATCACGCGGCTGCGATATTCGCCCGTGCGGGTGTCGATCTCGATCTTGTCGCCGATGGTGCAGAACAGCGGCACGCTGATCTCTTTACCGGTATTGATGGTGGCGGGTTTAAGCACCTTGCCCGATGTGTCGCCTTTAACGGCCGGTTCGGTGTAGGTGATTTCGCGCACGATGATGGTGGGCAGTTCGACGGAGATGGCGCGGCCTTCGTAGAATACAACTTCGACAGTCATGTTTTCTTCGAGATAATCGAGCGCATCGCCCATGCTGTCAGCTTCGACTTCGTACTGGTTGTATTCTTCGTCCATGAATACATACATGGGTTCGGCAAAGTACGAGTAGGTGCACTCTTTTTTCTCGAGTACGACAACCTCAAACTTTTCATCCGCCTTATAAACTGACTCGCTGGCCGAACCGCTAAGCAGGTTCTTGAACTTGAGTTTGACTACAGCCGAGTTGCGGCCCGATTTATTGTAGTCGGCCTTTTGGACGACCAAAGGCTGGTCGCCCACCATGATTACGTTTCCAACGCGCAATTCTTGTGCGGTTTTCATCTTGCAAAACACTCCGGAAAAAGATTTGCTCCAGCTATTCTTTACCGGACCGGAGCAGTACGTACAAAACTTGTTATTTTAACCGTTGCGCGACTTTTCCGCGCAAAAAGCCAGCAGGCGTTCCACAAGACTGCTTTGTGAGGCAAGCCGGTCGCGCAGCGCGGCGCAGTCGCGCGCCCATCTGCGCCAGTTTTCCGCTTGCAAGGCTTGGTCCAGCTTACAGGAAAAGGCGGGCTCGTCACCAAGGTTCAGGGCTGTAAGCAGTTGCTTGATGGGCTCGCCATAGCCCGCCTGTGCCAGCCACGCGTCGAGCTTGACCAGATGTGCGTCGTCAGCCTGCCGGTAGATATGCCACAAAAAGGGTTTTCCCGCCCAGATCGCGCGCACCAGCGAGTCTTCACCTCGTACGATATTCAAATCGCTGCACCACAGCAGCCGGTCAAAGCTCTCTTGATCGACGAAGGGGCTCTCGAACACTCGAAAGTTATCCGATTGCAAGGCTGCCATTTGGGGAAGGACTCCTTGGGGCACGATGGCAACAGTAGGGCGTTCGGGGCGGCATAGGGCTCGAGCCACGGCTGTAGTTGGGATATCGCGGTAGCTGAACACGAAGGCCTGCCGCCATCCGCGCTGCAGTTTTTCGATCAGCGGGGCGGGCATGCCGATTTTGTGCAGAAGCCGCCAGCGCCGATCTGGTCGAGAAGCCCATTCGGCCTGAGACGAAAGCAGGTCGGGCTCCCGCAGCAGGCCTCCCGTTCTGGATGTGAACCCGGGGAAAAAAAAGAATTTGCCAACGCCGTTTGCCTGTAAAGAGGGAAGGCCGTGACACTCTTGTACCCAGCCTTCCGCGCTGAGGTATTCAAGATTGATCCACAGGCTGTCGTTCATGCGTGCCAGGAAGGCGGGCGGCAGATCGCAAGCGAAAGCCTCTATTACTACGCCATGGGGTACGAGATCGGGCGCCGGCTCGGTCCAGCGCAGCAGCTCGACGCCGCCGGCTTGCTGGCGTGACGCGTGGGGGTCGATGGTTTGCTCGATGCGTGCAAAGCTTTGCAGGTCATCGACCCAGAGCCGGACCGGCCCTGCCATACTTTGGCGTGCCAGTTGACGGGCCAGGCGCCAGCACACGCCGATGTCGCCGTAGTTGTCCACGACTCGGCAAAAGATGTCGAAACCGGGCGGGAACATTTTTTTGTTGAAAGGCGCTGCCGCGTGGAACAGCTCAGTGGAAATTGAGCGGATTGATGTCTATTTCGTCGGGTAGTTCTGGGTGCTGCATGTCGCCGAGGGGGTCGGGGAAATAAGGCGCACCGCAGTCGTCGCAGAATTCTGCGTTGAACAGGCCCGGTAGCTGGCGCACGTCGGCGATGCCTTGCTCTTTGAGCAGGGCGGCGATTTCTTCGGGGACGCTGGCTTCATGTATGTCCAGAATGTCGACGGCCGCTTCTTCTTTACTAAGGGCCGGCCAGATGCAGCCGTATATGACGTCGATACCCTGACTGGAGCTGAAGCCGATGCGATACTCTTCGACAGAGTTTGCCCCACACGCGACGATGGTCGCGCGAAGCTGGTTTCCTGGCAGGCCGGCGGCGGTTTGCAGCCAGGTTGCCGCGGCTTTAAGGGCCAGAGGCCGGATGCGGCGGTCGGCGTCGCGGCTGCTGACATAATAAGCGTCGGGCTGTAGGTATTCGATGGTGCAGCCTGTGAAAACACCCGAAAGTATTTCGGAGCAGGCGGCTTGCCATGCTTCGAAGCATTGGGCCCGGCTTACCGCTGCATCGGGGGCGCCGGTTTGCCAGCGGAATAGCGGCTCACCCTTGCGTACCGCGATGGCGCCAATGATGAAACGGGCGTCCGCCAGCATGCCTTCGGCCACAGGGGCCGGACGAATAAGGTTGTTTTCGGTTTTTTGCTTGAGCGCCGCGCGCCCGAGGCGCTGCGTCCATTCTAGCGTTTCGTGGAATGATTGCGGCATCTGATCGAAATTGAGCATCTCGGACAGCAGAGCCAACTGTGCGTTCTCGGCCACTATATGGGTATGCAGCAACTGGGCAAGCGCGTCTAGGTGGGGCTTCAGGTCGACCGCATTCGGCAGTTGGTAGCGGGTCCAGGCTACGATGGGTGCGCAAAAAAGCAGGATGCTGTAATCGTCGCCTTCGTACGTTAAAGACGTGGACTCGGAATGTGTCTCGACCTGTTCGATCAGGATCTCATACGCATCCATATTGGTGGCCAGGAGATGATCCAGGGTTGACTCGATGGCGTCGTTCTTCTTTTGGGACAACAGCTTGTTCAATTGAACATGGAACAGGTCTTCCCAATAGACGTCTTCGAGGCGGCTGCCCGAGCGGGCAAGCGATTCGGCCAAGACGACCAGGCGCTGGGCTTCGCGCGATAGCCGGGTGTTTTGTATGGATCGAGTGCGAGTGGACATCTTTAGAAGCGGATTCCCTTAATACTGTAGTTTAACCCCGCCTGTAGGGTACATGAAAAGAGCCCCCGGCTCGCCCGCCATGGCGAACCGGAGGCTCGAGGCAGCGATGCGCGGCTAGGCGGCCAGCAGTTCGCGCAGCACGTAAGGCAGGATGCCCCCGTGCAGGTAGTAATCCACCTCGGTGGCGGTGTCGATACGCAACAGCATGGCAACCTGCTGTGTTGAACCATCTTTACGATGGATGGTGAGCATGACGTCTTGTTGCGGCTTTATGCCGTTTTCGATACCCGAGATGTCATAGGTTTCTTCGCCGGTAATGCCCAAGGAGCCGACATTGTCATCGCCTTTGAATTGCAACGGCAGCACGCCCATGCCGACCAGGTTGCTGCGGTGGATGCGTTCGAAGCTGCGTGCAATTACGGCTTTGACTCCAAGCAATTGCGTGCCCTTGGCCGCCCAGTCGCGGGACGAGCCTGTGCCGTATTCTTCTCCGCCGAAAACCACGGTGGGCACATCTTCGGAGATGTATTTCATGGCCGCGTCATAGATGGGCATGCGTTTGCCGCTGGGCTGATGCAAGGTTTCTCCGCCCTCGAAGCGGCTGCCATCGGCATTGGGCGGAATCATGAGGTTTTTGATGCGCACGTTGGCGAAAGTGCCACGCATCATGACCTCGTGGTTGCCTCGGCGCGAGCCATAGCTGTTGAATTCTTCCTTGCTGACGCCATTGGCCTTGAGGTACAGCCCCGCAGGCGAGCTTTCTTTGATGGAGCCGGCCGGTGAAATGTGGTCGGTGGTGACCGAGTCGCCGAAGATGGCCAGCGCGCGCGCGTTTTTGACAGGCGGCATGGGAGACGGCGTCATGTCGAAGTCGGAGAAGAACGGAGGCTCGGCAATATAGGTGGATTGGGGCCAATTGTAGACATCGCCCGTAATGCCCGAGATTTTCTTCCAGAGTTTGCCCGGATTGGACTGGATTTCGGCATAATTGCTGCGAAATACCGTGGGGTTGAGTGCTTCGCCCAGCAGGGCTTCGACCTCGGCATTGGTCGGCCAGATGTCGCCCAGCCAGACGTCGCCTTTTTTGCCCTTCCCGACCGGCTCTGTCATGAGGTCGCGCAGGACGGTGCCTGCCAGCGCATAGGCCACTACCAGGGGCGGGGACGCCAGGAAGTTGGCCTTGATATTGGGGTGTATGCGGGCTTCGAAGTTGCGGTTGCCCGACAATACGGCCGAGCATACCAGCTCGTTTTGTGTAATAAGTTCGTTAAGGTCGGGGGTAAGGTCGCCCGCGTTGCCAATGCAAGTAGTACAGCCATAGGCCGCCACGTTGAAGCCCAGTTTCTCGAGGTACGGAAGCAGACCGGTCTTGGTGAGGTAGTCGGTGACTACGCGTGAGCCGGGGGCCAGCGAGGTTTTGATGTGCTTCGGAACCTTGAGGCCGGCCTCGACGGCCTTTTTGGCCATGAGACCCGCCGCCAGCAGGACGCTGGGGTTGGAGGTGTTGGTGCACGATGTGATGGCGGCAATGAGGATGTCGCCATTCTTGACCTTGGTGCCTGCGCTGCTGGTGTATACCTGCTCGAGCTTTTCGGGCGGCTGGTTGAAGCCGTTGGCGGATTGCTCTACAAAAAGCCCGGTAAATGTTTGCTTGACGTCGCCCAGTTCAATGCGGTCTTGCGGGCGCTTGGGGCCGGCCAGCGAAGGCGTGACCGTAGACAGGTCGAGAGTGACCAACTGGCTGTAGTTGATGTCTTTGGCCTTGGGCACGCCGAACATGCCCTGGGCCTTGAAGTAGGCCTTCAGGGCGTCGATTTCTTCCTGAGTGCGGCCTGTGCCCTCGAAGTAGTGCAAAGTGCGTTCGTCAACCGGGAAGAAGCCCATGGTGGCGCCGTACTCGGGTGCCATGTTGCCTATGGTGGCGCGGTCGGTAACCGACAGGCTCGAGGTGCCCGGCCCGCAGAACTCGACGAACTTGCCCACAACCTTTTGCTTGCGCAGCAGCTCGGTAATGGTAAGGACAAGGTCGGTGGCGGTGACTCCGCCGCGCAGCTCGCCCTTGAGCTCGACACCGACGACGTCGGGAGTAAGAATATAAATTGGCTGGCCCAACATGCCGGCCTCGGCCTCGATGCCGCCCACGCCCCATCCGACCACGCCTATGCCGTTGATCATGGTGGTGTGGCTGTCGGTACCGACCAGGGTATCGGGGTAATAGACGTTGTTGGCTGCGTCGTGATGCACGCCGCGGGCCAAGTGCTCGAGGTTGACCTGATGCACGATGCCGAAACCGGGGGGCACGACGCCGAAAGTGTCAAATGCCTGCATGCCCCATTTCATGAATTGGTAGCGCTCTTTATTACGCTGGAACTCGAGTTTCATGTTGAGATCGAGCGCTTTGTTGGTGCCGAAATGGTCGATCATGACCGAGTGGTCGACGACAAGATCGACCGGCACCATGGGCTCGATCTTTGTGGGGCTCTTGCCTACGCGCTGGGCCACCGATCGCATCGCGGCGATATCGGCCAGAAGGGGCACGCCGGTGAAATCCTGCAATACAACGCGCGCGACCACAAAGGGGATTTCTGTATTGCGGACGGCGTTTGGCTGCCAGCCGGCAAGTTCCTTGACATGTTGTTCGGTGATCTTCTTGCCGTCACAGTTGCGTAGAACAGATTCGAGCACGATACGAATCGAGACCGGAAGGCGTTTTACGTCAATACCCAGGGTCTTGCCCAAAGCGGGCAACGAATAGAAGTTGGCGGATTTGTTTCCGGTCTTGAACTTCTTCAAGCTGTTGAACGTATTGTGCGGCATATTCTGCTCCGTGCTGAAAGTGGCTGAACGTGGGACTGGACGAGTACTTGACCGGCTTGGCGGCAAGGCGAGTGCCGCCTGCCGCAAGGCGTGGAAAACCGTTCCGCTTATTTTATGCTTGATTGCATGGTCTTTGGTGAATTAGAAAAGCCCCGCCCGGGCTTGCCGGAGGGGGCTTTGATCAAGAAACCTTGCTTTGGTCCTTAGATGCTGACCGAATCGGCAATTTCCTTGTAGTCTTCGATCTGGTCGAAATTCAGATAGCGATAGACTTCGTCGCTGCTGTCGTTAACGACCCCGATTTCAGCCATGTACTCGGCCTTGGTGGGGATGCGGCCAAGGCGGGAGCATATGGCGGCCAGCTCGGCGGAGCCCAAATACACGTTGGTGTTCTTGCCCAGGCGGTTCGGGAAGTTGCGGGTGCTGGTGGACATCACCGTTGCGCCTTCCCGCACCTGTGCCTGGTTGCCCATGCAAAGCGAGCAGCCCGGCATTTCGGTGCGCGCGCCGGCCATGCCGAAAACGCCATAGTGGCCTTCTTCGGTAAGCTGTTGGGCATCCATCTTGGTGGGGGGAGCCACCCACAGCTTGACAGGGATGTCGCGCTTGCCTTCGAGCAGCTTGGATGCCGCGCGGAAGTGCCCGATGTTGGTCATGCAACTGCCGATGAAGACCTCGTCGATGACAGCGCCGGCCACGTCGGACAGCGTCTTGACGTCGTCAGGGTCGTTGGGGCAGGCCACGATGGGCTCGTGGATGTCGGCCAGGTCGATCTCGATGACGGCCGCGTATTCAGCATCGGCGTCGGGTTCGAGGAGCTTGGGATCGGCCAACCAGGCCTCCATGGCTTTGATGCGGCGGGCCAGTGAGCGTTCGTCTTCGTAGCCGTTGGCGATCATCCATTTGAGCATCACGATATTGCTGTTGATGTATTCGATGATGGGCGCTTTATCGAGACGCACCGTGCAGCCTGCGGCGGAACGCTCCGCCGAGGCGTCCGAGAGTTCGAACGCCTGCTCCACCTTGAGGTTGGGCAAGCCTTCGATTTCGAGAACGCGGCCCGAGAAGACGTTCTTCTTGCCTTGCTTGGCCACGGTAAGCAAGCCCTGCTTGATGGCATATAGTGGAATCGCGTTGACCAGATCACGCAGCGTGACCCCAGGCTGAAGCTCGCCCTTGAAGCGGACCAGCACGGATTCGGGCATATCCAGCGGCATCACGCCGGTTGCCGCCGCAAAGGCCACCAGGCCGGAGCCGGCCGGGAAGGAAATGCCGATGGGAAAGCGAGTGTGCGAATCGCCGCCGGTGCCGACGGTGTCGGGCAGCAGCATGCGGTTGAGCCAGCTATGAATGACGCCGTCACCGGGGCGCAGCGAGATGCCGCCACGGGTGCTGATGAAGTCGGGCAGGGTGTGGTGTGTCTTGACGTCGACCGGCTTGGGGTAAGCGGCGGTGTGGCAGAACGACTGCATGACCAGGTCGGCCGAAAAGCCCAGGCAAGCCAGGTCTTTGAGTTCGTCGCGGGTCATGGGGCCGGTGGTGTCCTGGCTGCCCACGGATGTCATCTTGGGCTCGCAATAGGTGCCGGGACGCACGCCTTCGCCTTCCGGCAGACCGCAGGCGCGGCCAACCATTTTTTGCGCCAAGGTAAAGCCCTTGTTGGAACTTTCGGGGTTCTTGGGCAGGCGGAACAAGGTTGAGGGGGAAAGACCCAGCGCTTCGCGCGCTTTCGCGGTAAGGCCGCGGCCGATAATCAGCGGGATGCGTCCGCCGGCGCGCACTTCGTCGAACAGTACGTCGGATTTCAGGTCGAACTGGGCGATAACTTCGCCGTTTTTAAGGGCTTTGCCTTCGTAGGGGCGCAATTCGATCACGTCGCCCATGTTCATTTGGGAAACATCCAGCTCGATGGGCAGGGCGCCAGCGTCTTCCATGGTGTTGTAGAAGATCGGGGCGATCTTGCCGCCCAGGCACACGCCGCCGAAGCGCTTGTTGGGCACGAAGGGAATATCTTGGCCGGTGAACCACAAAACAGAGTTGGTGGCCGATTTGCGCGAAGAGCCCGTGCCGACGACGTCGCCGACATAGGCAACCAGATGGCCTTTTTCTTTGAGGTCTTGAATGAACTGGATCGGGCCGCGCTTGCCGTCTTCTTCCGGCTCAAAAGGAGCGCCGTCCCGGCGGTTCTTGAGCATGGCCAGTGCGTGCATGGGGATATCTGGACGAGTGGTGGCATCGGGCGCCGGCGACAGGTCGTCGGTGTTGGTTTCGCCCGGAACCTTGAAGACGGTGACGGTGAGGCTTTCGGGGACTTCGGGGCGACTGGTGAACCACTCGCCGTCGGCCCAGCTTTGCAATACGGCTTGGGCGTTGGCATTGCCTTTTTCCGCCTTTTCCTGAATGTCGTGGAAGGCATCGAAAACAAGCAGCGTCTTCTTCAGCCCCTCGGCGGCGATCGAGGCCAGCTCGGCATCATCGAGCAGTTCGATCAGCGGCGCTACGTTATAGCCTCCCAGCATGGTGCCAAGCAGCTCGGTCGCTTTTTTGCGGTCGATAAGGGGACAGGTTTCTTTTCCGAAGGCGACAGCGGCCAGATAAGAGGCCTTGACCATGGCGGCGTCGTCGACGCCGGCAGGCACGCGGTGGGTGATCAGTTCGACAAGCGTTGCTTCTTCGCCGGCGGGAGGCGCCTTGAGCAGTTCGACCAGTTCGGCGGTTTGTTGTGCCGACAGGGGCAGGGGAGGTATGCCCAACGCAGCGCGTTCGGCAACGTGTTGGCGATAGTTTTCCAGCATGAGGCTTGCCTTTTTATCTTGGAAATTGATGAAATGCTTGCCTCAATTGTATCTGGAAGGACGGTCTTCAGGCAAATGTCTTATGTCTTATATCTTATATAAGACCCTGCCTGTTGCGTCCGGGAAACACAGTCGATCCGGCTACACCACCAGGTCTTGATATTCGGGGTGGCGCTTGATGTACGTTGCCGCGTACGAGCATTCCGGATGCACTTTCCAGCCATTGCGCCGTGCGAGTTCCAGCGCGTGTTTGACAAGATCTGAAGCGATTCCCTTGCCGCCCATGGATTCGGGCACTTCGGTGTGCGTCAGAGTCAGGGTGTCGCCATGCAGCTTGTATTCAAGTACCGACAGTGCGCCGTCCTCGGTCCACTCGAAGCGGTGCTGGTTTTCATTCTGTTCAATAGCGCGCGACATAGGTGTTTGGCTCCATTCAAATGACATATAGATCAACGTACTCATGGACAGGCATGGATTCAAGTACGGCCTGGTCCAGCGAGACATCCAGGATACGCTCTTGCTGTCGCACGGGGAACCTTCGGGCCAGGTTGGTGCGGAACTTGGCCTCGAGCAGCGGGATGCCCTCGGCGCGGCGTCGCTTGTGGCCTATTGGATACTCGCAAACGATTTCGTCCAGCGCGGCGCCATCGTTGAATTCCACGGTCAGGGCGTTGGCGATCGAGCGTTTTTCCGGGTCGTGGTAATCGGCGGTGAAGGCCGGGTCTTCAATGCACACAATCTTGTCTCGCAGCACGTCGATGCGTGGGTCGGCGGCCACGTCGTCCTCGTAGTCCGCGGCGGTGAGGCGGCCGAACAAGACGGGCACCGCCACCATGTACTGAATGCAATGGTCTCGGTCGGCCGGATTGTCCAGCGGGCCTTTCTTGTCAATGATGCGGATGCAGGCCTCGTGGGTGCGTATGGTGATGCGCTTGATGTCGCTGGCCGCTTTGCCGGCGGCAAGCAGGCGCTGATGTATCTGCATGGCGCATTCGACGGCGGTTTGCGAGTGGAACTCGGCCGGGTAGGAAATTTTGAACAGGACATGTTCCATCACATAGTGGCCGTAGGGCCGCTGGAACTTGAAAGGCCTGCCCTCGAACAGCACGTCGTAGAAGCCCCAGGTCTTGGCTGTCAGCGCAGATGGATAGCCCATTTCGCCAGTGCGGGCGATGAGAGCCAGGCGCACGGCACGACTGGTGGCATCGCCTGCCGCCCAGCTTTTGCGACTACCCGTATTGGGGGTGTGGCGGTAAGTGCGCAAGCTTTGCCCATCCACCCATGCCAGCGAGACCGCATTCAAGACTTCTTCCCGGCTCAGCCCCAGCATTTGGGCGACCACGGCTGTTGAGGCCACCTTGACCAGCACGACGTGGTCCAGGCCCACTTTGTTGAAGGAGTTTTCAAGCGCGATGCAGCCCTGGATTTCGTGCGCTTTAATCATGGCGGTGAGTACATCGCGCATGGTCAGCGGTTGCTTGCCTGCAGCCACCGCATTGCGTGAGAGCCAGTCGGCGGTGGCCAGGATGCCGCCCAAGTTGTCCGACGGGTGGCCCCACTCGGCGGCCAGCCACGTGTCGTTGAAGTCCAGCCAGCGAATCATGGCCCCTATGTTGAACGCGGCTTGCACGGGATCGAGCTGGAACTGGGTGCCGGGCACCTTGGCCCCGTTAGGCACAATAGCGCCGGGTACGACCGGGCCGAGCAGCTTCGTGCAAGCGGGATATTCCAGGGCCTCGAGGCCGCAGCCCAAGGTGTCGATGAGGCAGTGGCGGGCGGTCTCGTAGGCCAGAGCGCTTTCAACCTGGAAGTTCAGCACGTAGTCTGCGATGTCGGCCAAGACTCGATCTGGCTCGGGACGAACGTTGGAGATGGGTGCGGACATTAAACGTCCTGTGGAGAACGCTTATCGGCGCTTGCCGATAGGCACGAACTTGCGATCTTCCGGGCCAACGTAGTTGGCGGTCGGCCGGATGATCTTGTTGTCGATTCGTTGCTCGATGATGTGCGCCGCCCAACCCGCGGTGCGGGCCATGACAAACAACGGTGTGAACATGGCGGTGGGAATACCCATCATGTGGTACGAGACCGCCGAGAACCAATCAAGGTTCGGAAACATTTTCTTGGCATCCCACATCACCGTCTCGAGGCGTTCGGCAATATTGAACATCTTCATGCTGCCGGCGCTTCGCGAAAGCTTGCGGGCCACGTCCTTGATGACCTGGTTGCGCGGGTCGGACACGGTGTACACCGGGTGACCGAAGCCGATGATCACTTCTTTGCTTTCGAGGCGGCGTCGGATGTCCGTCTCGGCTTCGTCGGGCGAGGCGTAGCGCTTCTGGATGTCGAATGCGACTTCGTTCGCGCCGCCATGCTTGGGGCCGCGCAGCGCTCCGATTCCGCCGGCGATGGCCGAATACATGTCTGATCCGGTGCCGGCAATGACCCGGCTCGTAAAGGTCGATGCGTTGAACTCGTGCTCGGCATAGAGGATAAGCGAGGTATGCATTGCCTTGACCCATTCATTGCCGGGCGCTTGGCCATGCAACAGCTGAAGGAAGTTGCCGCCTATGCTTTCGTCGTCGGTGTGGACATCGATGATGCGGCCGTTGTGGCTGTAGTGGTACCAGTACAGTAGGGCGGGGCCCAGGCAGGCCAATAGACGGTCGGCGATATCGCGGGCGTCGGAAAGATTATGGTCTTCTTTTTCCGGCAGTACGCAACCAAGTACTGAGACTGCGGTACGCATGACATCCATAGGATGGCTGGCTGCCGGCAGGCATTGCAGGGCCAATTGCAAGGCTTCAGGCAAGCCTCGCAGGCGACGCAGCTTTTCCTTGTAGGCGTTTAGTTCCGCGCGAGTGGGAAGATTGCCGTGCACAAGGAGGTGGGCGATTTCCTCGAACTCGCTGGTGGTGGCGATGTCGAGGATGTCGTAGCCACGGTAATGCAGGTCGTTCCCGCTGCGGCCCACGGTGCATAAGGCGGTATTTCCGGCCACCACTCCGGACAGGGCGACCGACTTCTTGGGTTTGGCTGCGGTGACTGCGGTTTTCTTGGTTGCGTTGGCCATGCGTGTCTCCGGTGTGGATGAATGAAAGCAACGCTCGTGACCCTCGGCTTGCAAAAAAGCCCCGCGGCTTCAAAGGCGGCGAGGCTTGGCTGGCGGTCAGTATGCCGGCGCGCCGCATAGAGCTTTTGGCGCCGGCAACGGGGTCAGTCGAGCAGGTCTTTGACGCCGTCGCGTTCTTCGAGCAGCTCGTTCAAGGTGTGATCCATGCGCTCGCGCGAGAATTCGTCGATTTCCAGGCCTTCCACACGAGTGTACTCGCCATTGGCGGTGGTAACCGGCACGCCGTAGATGATGCCTTCGGGGATGCCGTAAGAGCCGTCGGAAGGAACGCCCATGGTCACCCACTTGCCGTTGCTGCCCAGCACCCAGTCGCGCACGTGATCGATGGCGGCGTTGGCGGCCGAGGCGGCCGAGGAAAGGCCGCGCGCATCAATGATGGCGGCGCCGCGTTTGCCGACGGTGGGAATGAAGACGTCGCGGTTCCAGGCATCATCGTTGATGAGTTTCTCGAGGCTCTGGCCTTCGACCGTAGCGAAACGGATATCGGGATACATGGTGGGTGAGTGGTTGCCCCACACAATGAGTTTTTCGATGCCGGCCACCGGCTTGCCCGACTTGGACGCGAGCTGGGTCAGGGCGCGGTTATGGTCCAGGCGCAGCATGGCCGTAAAGTTCTTGGCCGGCAGATCAGGGGCGGACTTCATGGCAATGTAGGCGTTGGTGTTGGCGGGGTTGCCCACCACCAGTACCTTGACGTTGCGGCTGGCCGCCTCGTTGAGCGCCTTGCCCTGGGCCGTGAAGATTTGGGCGTTGACCTGCAGCAGGTCTTTGCGCTCCATGCCGGGACCGCGCGGGCGCGCGCCGACAAGCAGGGCGACGTCGGCGTCTTTGAAGGCTTCGCGCGGATCGCTGTGTGCGGTCATTCCGGCCAGCAGCGGAAACGCGCAATCGTCCAGTTCCATCATTACGCCCTTGAGGGCCTTTTGGGCTTTTTCGTCGGGGATTTCAAGCAACTGCAGGATGACGGGCTGGTCTTTTCCCAGCATTTCGCCCGAGGCGATGCGGAACAGCAAGGCGTAGCCGATTTGGCCGGCGGCGCCGGTGACAGCGACGCGCATGGCGGGTTTGGACATGGAGTTCTCCGGTTTGATAATAGGCGAATGAGCGGATCTGTTGACGCTAAAAGGGACGGCCTCGCAGACCGCGTCTTGCCGACCGTTTTACGTCAACAGACTCTTCATGACATCCGCTAGTTTAAAACGATAAAAGATTAGTGGAAATCAAAAATAGCGTCAATCTTATATCTTATATAAGACAGAAGAGTGTTAGACAGAAACGGGGAACCATGCGAAAATAGCGGGCGTTTCACCTTGCATCTACACGATCCGGCACCGTCCTTTATGTCCGACAAACCCTCGACAGATTCCGCGCCCGACACCGAGCGCGCTGCTTCCAGCGCGGCCTACAGCCCGTTGTACCAGCAGATCAAGGGTTTGCTGCTGCAAAGCCTCGACCATGGCGAATGGAAACCGGGCGAAGCCATCCCCAGCGAACTCGAACTCGCCTCGCGATTTCAAGTCAGCCAGGGAACAGTGCGCAAGGCCATCGACGAACTCGCTGCCGAAAATTTGCTCTTGCGCCGACAGGGCAAAGGCACTTTCGTGGCTACCCACCACGAAGCCAAAGTGCGTTTTCGTTTCTTGCGCCTTACCCCCGACGACGGCAAACAGCCTGTGTCGGGAAGCCAGATCCTCGACTGTCGACGCGTCAAGGCGCCTGTCGACATCGCCCGCCTGCTCGAGCTGCGGGCAGCCGACATGGTCGTCAACCTGCGCCGTGTGCTGTCGTTCGACCAGGTGCCGACCATACTTGACGACATCTGGCTGCCCGGCTCCGTGTATCGAGGCCTCACGGCAGATTCACTTTCCCGCTACAAGGGGCCGTTGTACGCATTGTTCGAGTCCGAATTCGGGGTCAGCATGGTCAGGGCCGAGGAAAAGATTCGCGCCATGGTTGCTACCGCCGAGCCGGCGCAATTGCTGCATGTCGAGCCCGGTTCGCCGCTGCTGCAGGTAGAGCGGGTTTCTTACACTTACGGCGACCGACCGATGGAGGTCCGCCGCGGTCTGTATGTCACCGAGCGGTTTCATTACCGCAATAGTTTGAATTAATAGAAGGGCTTGCAAGCTCATTTGATCGCATTCGCACAAATAGGCGAAAATAGCCCGTATCGCTTTTGCAATAAATTATTTGTTACAACCTCGAGGCCGTCATGTCCGATTCAGCTTCCAAGCCGCGTCCGCAGTATCGAAATCTAAGCATCCCGCAAATACTCAGATACCATCTTCCGCTTGCGGGAAAGTCTTCCATCATGCATCGGGTCAGTGGCGCGTTGCTGTTTCTGGCCTTGCCGCTGATTATCGTTCCTCTGTTCGCGGCCAGCATCACCTCGCCTGAAACCTTTGCCGCAATGCGCGAGTGGGTCTCTCATCCCTTGTGCAAGCTGGTATTGCTTGTGCTTATCTGGGGCTACCTGCATCACTTCTGTGCCGGCATCCGCTATCTCTTGTTCGACGTGCACATCGGCACCGAGAAGGCATCGATGCAAAAGTCGGCGGGCCTCGTCTTCGGAGTCAGCCTTGCCCTGACCCTGGTATTTGGTCTCAAACTGTTCGGAGCATGGTAATGGCGACTCAACAACGTCTTGGCACGAAGCGTCTTGTCGTGGGGGCGCACTACGGCACCCTCGATTTCATCGTTCAACGCTGCACGGCCGTCATCATGGCCGTTTATACCCTCATCCTGTTCTTCGGCTTTCTCTTTTCGTCGGAAATGAACTTCGAAGCCTGGCAGCATTTGTTCACCTTCCATCTGGGCGTGTTGCCCGTAGGCCAGTTGTTGGCGACGCTGGCCTTTTTCTCGGTCGTTTGGCATGCCTGGGTTGGCGTGCGCGACATCTGGATGGATTACGTCACGTCGGCCGGCCTGCGCCTTTTGCTGCAGGTTCTTACTGTGCTGTGGCTGGTGGGTTCTCTTATTTATTTCGCTAAAGTTCTCTGGAGTCTATAAGCCGTGGCTGCTGTCAAACATTCCATACCTCGCCGCCAGTTCGATGTGGTGGTCGTAGGTGCCGGCGGGGCCGGCATGCGTTGCTCGCTGCAACTGGCGCAAGCGGGCCTTTCGGTTGCCGTTCTGTCCAAGGTGTTTCCGACCCGCTCGCACACCGTTGCGGCGCAGGGCGGCGTCAGCGCCTCGTTGGGCAACATGAGCGAAGACAACTGGTACTGGCATATGTACGATACCGTCAAAGGTTCCGACTGGCTCGGTGACCAGGACGCTATCGAGTTCATGTGCCGCGAAGCGCCCAATGCCGTGTACGAGCTCGAACACTTCGGCATGCCTTTCGACCGCAACCCGGACGGCACCATCTACCAGCGTCCCTTCGGCGGCCATACCGCCAATTTCGGCGAGAAGCCCGTGCAGCGCGCCTGTGCCGCGGCCGACCGCACCGGTCACGCCATGCTGCATACGCTTTACCAGCGTAACGTGGCGGCCCGCACCCAGTTTTTCGTCGAATGGATGGCCCTTGACCTGCTGCGCAACGAAGCCGGCGATGTGCTTGGCGTTACGGCGCTCGAGCTTGAAACCGGCGAAATATTCGTGCTCGAGGCCAAGCAGACAGTGTTGGCCACCGGCGGCGCCGGTCGCATCTGGGCTGCGTCCACCAATGCCTTCATCAATACCGGCGACGGTCTGGGCATGGCGGCGCGCGCCGGCCTGCCCCTGGAAGACATGGAGTTCTGGCAGTTCCACCCCACCGGCGTGGCCGGCGCGGGCGTGCTCATCACCGAGG
>NZ_JBIQLE010000013.1:0-97694 GCF_044464525.1 Pusillimonas sp. | reverse complement strand
AAGAGCCCGGTGGGGCAGATGTTCCACCAGTTCTTCGGCGAAAACATGCTGCGCGCCGACGTCTGCAATGCGGTCGACGAATTGGGCCAGTTGCTGGACCACACCGGCCCGGTGGCCGAGTCAGAGCTTAATGCGGCCCGCATTTTCAATGCCGACCATTGCTTTTTCGTAACCAACGGCACTTCCACCTCGAACAAGATCGTCTGGCATGCCAACGTGGCGGCTGACGATGTGGTGGTGGTTGATCGCAATTGCCATAAATCCATATTGCACGCCATCACCATGACGGGCGCGATACCTGTTTTTTTGCGTCCGACACGAAACCATCTTGGCATCATCGGCCCGATTCCGCTCGAAGAGTTCGAGCCCGAGAGCATCCGGCGCAAGATCGATGCTCACCCGTTCGTCGATCGTATCAAGAACAAGAAGCCCCGCATTCTTACGATTACGCAAAGCACCTATGACGGGGTCAGCTACAACGTCGAGATGATCAAAGAGAAGCTGGGCTCTGAAATCGATACCCTGCATTTTGACGAAGCCTGGATTCCGCACGCGGCCTTCCACGAGTACTACAAGGATATGCACGCCATCGGCAAGAACCGTCCGCGCAGCAAGGATGCCATGGTCTTCGCCACGCATTCAATCCACAAGCTGCTGGCCGGCTTGTCGCAGGCCTCGCAAATTACGGTGCAAGACTCCGAGACCCGCAAACTTGATCGCAACGTGTTCAACGAGGCTTTTCTCATGCACACGTCCACGTCGCCGCAGTACGCCATCATTGCGTCGTGCGATGTGGCCGCCGCCATGATGGAACCGCCAGGCGGCACGGCGCTGGTCGAGGAAAGCATCAGCGAGGCCCTGGATTTTCGTCGCGCCATGCGCAAGGTCGAGTCCGAGTTCGGCAAGAACGACTGGTGGTTCAAGGTGTGGGGCCCCAAGCGTTTGGCCGGCGAGGGCATCGGGCATCGCGACGACTGGATGCTGGAGGCCGACGACGAATGGCACGGCTTTGGCCCGCTGGCCCCAGGCTTCAACATGCTCGACCCGATCAAGGCCACGGTGGTGACGCCGGGGCTTGATATTTCGGGCACGTTCGCCGAAACCGGCATCCCGGCGGCGCTGGTTTCCAAGTACCTGGCCGAGCACGGCGTCGTCATTGAAAAGACAGGCTTGTATTCGTTCTTCATCATGTTCACCATCGGCATCACCAAGGGCCGCTGGAATACGCTGCTTACGGCCTTGCAGCAGTTCAAGGACGATTACGATCGCAACAACCCCATGTGGCGCATACTTCCCGACTTCTGCAAAGAACATCGGCGCTACGAAAGAATGGGCTTGCGTGACCTGTGCCAGCAAATCCACGAAGCTTATCGCGCGCACGATATTGCGCGGCTAACCACCGAGATGTATCTTTCCGACATGGTGCCGGCGCTTAAGCCCTCGGATGCCTACGCCAAGATGGCTCACCGCGAGGTTGAGCGCGTGGCCATCGACGATCTTGAAGACCGCGTTACCGGCGTGCTGCTAACGCCTTATCCACCGGGCATCCCCTTGCTGATTCCGGGCGAGCGCTTCAACGACCGCATTGTTCATTACCTGCAATTCGTGCGCGAATTCAACGCGCGCTTTCCGGGTTTTGAAACCTATGTGCATGGTTTGGCGGAAGACGTCGGCCCCGATTCCCAGCCGCGTTATTACGTGGATTGCATCAAGGAAGAAGACTGAAGTGGCCGGTTTTGCGGCATTGGCGTCCGCTGCCTGCCGACGCAGTCGTATTGCGACCGGCGATCATAAGCTGACGGTTTGACGTGAGAGCAAAGCAAATCTTCGACGTTGCCGTCATCGGGGCGGGTGCGGCGGGCATGATGGCCGCCTCGGTGGCCGGACAGCGTGGCCTGAAGGTCGTGCTTATCGACCATGCCACACGACTGGCCGAGAAAATACGAATTTCCGGGGGCGGACGCTGCAATTTTACAAACGTCGGCACTACGCCGGCCCAGTTTATTTCTCAGAATCCGAATTTTTGCCGTTCGGCGTTGGCGGGCTATACGCCGCGCGACTTCATCGACCTGGTTGAGCGCCATGGCATCGCCTGGCACGAAAAGCATCGTGGCCAACTATTTTGCGACGAGTCCAGCGAGGACATCATTCAGATGCTGCGGCGCGAGTGCGATGCCGGCCGCGTCAGTTGGCGCATGCCGTGTCAAGTGTCGGCGATAAGCCACGAGGAAGAGCGATTTACGTTGACGACTCAAGCCGAACCCATTCAAGCCCGGCAGGTGGTGATGGCATGCGGTGGAATGGCTATTCCTCAACTGGGCGCAAGCGATTTCGCGCTGAAGATCGCCAGGCAGTTCGGCCTGAAGGTTATAGAGCCTCGTCCCGCCCTGGTGCCCCTGGCATTCGATGCCGAGCAATGGAAGCCCTTCGCCGCGCTAAGCGGCGTTGCGCTGGAAGTGACGGTGCGATGCGGCTCCGGAAAGCGCAAGACGGCTTTCCTGGAAGACCTGCTTTTTACCCATCGCGGCCTGTCGGGGCCCGCCATACTGCAGATCTCAAGCTATTGGAACCCGGGCGAAGCGATCGAGATCGACCTGGCGCCGGCGCAAGACCTTGAGCAGATCTTGCTTGCCGCCAAGCCCGGCAACCGCCAGCAGCTTGACACGGTCTTGGCCTCGATCTGGCCGAAAAGACTGGCCGAGCAATGGCTTGCAGCCGCAGCGGACTCCCCGGGTGTGATGCGCATGGCCGACATCCCCGACAAGATCTTGCGCAGATTGGCCGCAAGCATACATGAGTGGAGCCTGAACCCCAGCGGCACGGCGGGCTATCGCAAGGCCGAGGTAATGCGTGGTGGCGTGGATACGCGCGGGCTGGACCAGAAGACCATGCAGGCCAAGGCGGCGCCGGGCTTGTATTTCATTGGCGAAGCGGTGGACGTGACGGGTTGGCTGGGAGGGTATAACTTTCAATGGGCCTGGGCTTCCGGCGTGGCTTGCGGACGGGCGCTGCGCGCCGCTTAGGGCAAGGAGGTCAACCCGGTGTTGGCTTGCCGCATGGATTCACGCTATGCTCCTGAAAAGCACTAACCCCAACAAATCAAGAGGTCTAAATGAGTCAACCGGACGATCGCAAATACACGCCTTCGCATGAATGGGTAAAAGCCGACGGCGATGTGTTTCTTGTAGGTATAACAGACAATGCGCAAGATCAGCTGGGCGACCTGGTTTTCGTTGGCGACTTCAAGGTGGGCGCGCATCTGAAGGCGGGAGAAACCGCCGGCGTGGTTGAATCAGTAAAGGCGGCTTCCGACATCTACGCACCGGTTGCGGGCGAAATCACCGAGTTCAACGAGGCGCTGGACGGCCAGCCAGACCTGATCAACCAGACGCCTTTTGAGGCATGGATCTTCAAGATACGTCCCAGCAACCCGACCGACGTCGAAGCCTTGCTGGATGCCAACGGCTACCAGGGTCTGGTCGATTCCGACTGATCCGAACTGCCCGGTTTCCTGTTCTGCGTAATCTTAAGCATGAGCGCAAGTATGGAAACAAAACCGGGCCCGTCGCTTCGCGCACGCATGGCCGCTTTTGTGGCGCTTTCGTGCGCTTTCCTGCCTTGTGCCGCCGTGGCCGTTGAACTGGTCGACTCCATCAAGGGTGATCTGCATCTAGATTTCCAGGTTGGCGCCGGCGCCTATCACAGTCAACGCAACTACCAGCAATCAGGTACCCAGGAAGAAGGCTCTTCCACCTGGCAAGAGGGCTATGTGAAGCTGGGCCTGCGCGGGGCACGAAAATTATCCGAAGGCAGCGAGCTATACGGCGTCGTGTCGGCACTGGGCAAAAGCACATTCGGCGATGGCGACCCCGCCGGATGGACGAAGCCCAACGACAGCGGCGCGGCGCTTTCCGAAGCCTATGTGGGCTGGCGTTCGGGCGACATGTTTCCGGCGCTGGGCAAGGACGGGGTGCATGTCACCGCCGGACGCCGCCGGCTGTTCGTCGGTGACGGATTTCTTATCGCCAAGGACAGCCTCAGCCTCGGGCGCGACTACGCTGGCGGCGCCTATGACCGCGGCGGCGTTTATTATCTGGCTCCCGAGAACGCTTTTGCGCAGACGGCCGCTGTGCGGTTGGGCGGCGAGCAGGGCCTGGTTGGCGAGTTCATGTGGTTGAAGTCGAACAACCCCGGCCAGGCGCGGCCCGAGTTCGCCGTGGCGACGTTGATGGCAAAGTCGGCCCGCAACCTTGTCGGCGCCAGCTATATCGAAGTGCTTGATACTGACTCCGCCCTTGATTCGAAGCAGCGCAAGGGCGTCAAAACCTACAGCTTGCGCACCCAGGGTGACCTGGGCGTGGAAAACCTGTTCTTTTCAGCCGAGTATGCGCACCAGCGCAGGCATTCGGGCAACGAGCGCGCATGGTACGGCGAGGTGGGCTGGACATTTGCCGATCTGCCGGGCGAGCCAAGCATCAACTATCGTTACAGCTATTTTTCCGAGAGGTTCGATCCGCTGCTCTACGGCAACGTGCGCAGCTTGGGAACCTGGGTGCAGGGCGAACTGGCCGGAAACTACGCGGGGCCGTTCAACAGCAATACCAAGGTGCATCATGTCAACTTAAAGGTGTCCGCGTCCGACTCCTTTAGCGTGGGAATGCTGGCCTACCGATTCAGCTCCTTGAACAAAGCCCTGGGCCGCCTGGATGGGTACGAGATCGACCTGTATGCCGAGTGGGTGTTGGACAGCTTCTATGTAATGCCCGCCATCGGCTGGTACAAGCCCAAGTACGATGCCGCTCAAGGCGGAACGCAAATCGGCGGCGCCAAGGGTAATTTATGGGGCATGCTGCTGGTTACTTATACGTTCTGAGCATTGTGCTTATGGTCGGCAAAGGTCTCAGGCCACCTTGGCCAGTACAGACTTCAACGTATCGAACACTTGATCGATCTGGCTCTCGTCAATGATCAAGGATGGCGAAACGGCGAGGGTGTCGCCGGTATAGCGCAATAAAACGCCGCGATCATAGCAGGCCTGGAAGACTTCGGCGGCTCGTGCGCCGGGTGCGCCTTCCCGGGCTTGCAGCTCGATGCCCGCCACCAGGCCCAGGTTGCGAATGTCCTGAACATGGGGGGCGCCTTGCAGGCTGTGGGCCGCTTGCTCGAAATAGGGCGCCAGGGCGGCGGCGCGGTCGAATAAGCGCTCACGCTCGTAGATGTCCAGCGTTGCCTTGATTGCGACGGCGGCAAGCGGGTGGCCCGAATAGGTATAGCCGTGGAACAGCTCAATGCCGCCGGCGGCCTGGTCGACGATGGCGTCATGCACGCCTCGGTGCACGGCCACTGCGCCGCAGGGCACTGCGGCATTGCTGATTCCCTTGGCCAGCGTCACGATGTCGGGGTCTACGCCGAAACACGCACTTGCCGTGGCAGCACCCAGGCGGCCGAACGCCGTGATCACTTCATCGAAGATCAGCAGTATGCCGTGCTGCGAAGTGATGGCTCGTAGCCGTTCCAGATAGCCTGCGGGCGGAACCAATACACCGGCGGAGCCGGCCAAAGGCTCGACAATGACGGCGGCGATGGTAGAGGGGTCGTGCAGGGCGACGATGCGCTCAAGCTCGTCGGCCAGGTGGGCGCCCCACTGCGGCTGCCCCCGTGAGAACGCGTTGTGCTGCAGATTGTGGGTATGGGGAAGATGGTCTACCGCCGGCAGCAGGGCGCCGGAATACGTCTTGCGGTTGGCGGTGATGCCGCCCACCGAAATGCCGCCGAAACCCACGCCGTGATAGCCCCGCTCGCGTCCAATGAAGCGCGTGCGCTGGCCCTCGCCTCGGCTGCGATGGTAGGCCAGCGCGATTTTCAGAGCGGTGTCCACCGATTCGGAACCCGAGTTGGTGAAAAAGATGCGGTCCAACTGCGCGGGCATGATGCGAGCCAGGGCCGAAGCCGCCTCGAAGGCGGCGGGATGGCCCATCTGGAAGCCAGGCGCATAATCCAGTTGCGTGGCCTGGTGTGTAATCGCTTCGATGATTTCCGATCGTGCGTGGCCGGCATTGACGCACCACAGGCCGGCCATGCTGTCCAGTATCCGCCGGCCCTGGGTCTCGGTGTAATACATGCCCTGCGCTGTCGCCAGCAAGCGCGGGTTTTGTTTGAACTCCCGGTTTGCCGTAAACGGCATCCACAAATGCGATAGATCTGGCTGAACAGGCGCGCGGCCATGTGTGGTGCTGTCTGTGCTGCCTGCGGCGTTGTCGCCGCCGCCCGAAGCTTCTGTAGTCGAGTGGGCGGATGTGCCGGCCTTTGGTCCATCGGTATCGCGGCTGCGGCAATACGTGACGAAGTCGTAGCGGTAACCGTTTTCCTCGGGTTGCGGCAAGCGTGCTTTTTCCTGCCAGGCGCCGGCAGGTAAAGGCGGAAAGTACACATCGCCGTCGACGTCGGCATGGATTTCGGTGGCGATGATCTCGTCCGCAAGCGGCAGGGCGTCGGCAAAGATCTGTGCGCCGCCGATGACGCAGACGGAACTATCGCCCTGGCACGCAGCCAGTGCGTCGGCCAATGAAGCGAATACGCGAGCGCCCTCTGCCGCATAGCCGGCATTGCGGCTGATGACCAGATTGGGCCGGCCCGGTAGCGGGCGCCCCAACGATTCCCAGGTCTTGCGGCCCATTACGATGGGCTGCCCCATGGTTGTGCGCTTGAAATGCACCAGGTCGCTGGGCAAGCGCCAGGGCAAATCGTTGTCGCGGCCTATTACGCGGTTCCTGGAATAGGCGACAACCAGCTTGATATAGGGCAGTGCCATGGCGGTGCCTCGAGAAAATGCGTCAGACGGCGACGGGCGCCTTGATATGGGGATGAAACTGATAGTCGAGAATCTCGAAATCTTCGTATTCGTATTCGAACAAGCTGGCGGGCTTGCGTTTGATGTTCAGGCGCGGGTAGGGGAAGGGTTTGCGTGAAAGCTGTAGTTCAACCTGTTCGAAGTGATTGCTGTACAAGTGACAATCGCCGCCCGTCCAGATGAAGTCGCCCACTTCAAGGTCGCATTGCTGCGCCATCATGTGGGTCAGCAAGGCATAACTGGCGATATTGAAGGGCACGCCCAGGAAGATGTCGGCGCTGCGCTGGTACAGCTGGCACGAAAGCTTGCCGTCGGCCACGTAGAACTGAAAGAAGGCATGGCAGGGCGGCAGGGCCATGTTGGGAATGTCCGACACGTTCCAGGCCGAGACAATAAGGCGGCGTGAATCCGGGTTGTCGCGTATCTGTTGCAACACCTGGCTTATCTGGTCGATATGCCGGCCATCAGGCGTGGGCCATGAACGCCATTGCACACCGTACACAGGCCCAAGGTCGCCGTTGGCGTCCGCCCACTCGTTCCAGATGCTGACGCCCCGCTCTTGAAGCCAGCGTACGTTCGATCCGCCACGCAGAAACCAGAGCAGTTCAATGAAAATGCTTTTGGTGTGCAGCCTCTTGGTGGTGATCAGCGGAAAGCCTTCGCCAAGATTGAAACGCATTTGGTGGCCGAACACCGAACGAGTGCCTGTGCCCGTGCGGTCGGTTTTCGGGGTGCCGTGGTCGTACACGTGGCGCATGAGGTCTTCGTACTGTTGCATGGTAATCGCTGGAAATCGGTTGTCGGTGTGGCGCCGCCGCGTGCTCTGGCGACAGAACAGTCAGGCTTCCTGGATGGTTACGGAATGCGTGATTTCGGCGGTATGCGTCAGCATGGCCGTGGCCGAGCAGTATTTTTCGTGAGAAAGCTTGACGGCCCGCTCGACGGCCGCTTGCGGCAAGCCGGCGCCCGTGACAGTAAAGGCGAAGTGTATTTTGGTGAAGACCTTGGGGTCTGTGTCGGCCCTTTCGGCATTGAGCTTTACCTGGCAGCCTTTAATGCCGTGTCGTCCGCGTTTGAGTATGAGTACGACGTCATACGCCGCGCAGCCGCCGGCGCCCGTCAACAGCAATTCCATCGGGCGCGGCGCAAAGTTGTGGCCGCCGCCCTCGGGGGCGCCATCCATTGCGGTGACGTGTCCGCTGCCGGTGCGCGCGACAAAGAGCATGCCTTCAGGGCCGCCCCAATCTATAGTGCATTCCATTTCAGTCTATTTGCCTGGGTATGGTGGAAAGTGAGTCGGAACGATGCCTATTCCTTAGGTGTCAATCATAGCGCAAGCCTTCCGGGAACCAGATGCCGGCTGCGACCTGATCGAAGAATTCCTTTGCTGTGCAAGGCCGGTCGGGCAGATCAGTCGGGTCGGTCGGGGTTGGTTGAAGGCGTGGCATAACGGGACGGACGCCAGCGGTGGAGCCCGATTTTTTATATCATGATCAAGGTATGACCCAATTGACGGTGTTTGCACAGTCGAATACGGGTTTCAATGGAATAAGGAGAACGCCATGGCTGATTCAGATGCACTCGAGACAGCAGTGAAAAGCGCCGGCAATTCGCCCGCGCGATCAATGCAGGGGCTTGATGCCGTCTTGGCCGAAGCGGGGCGCGCCTTGCAAGTGCTGACGGGTTCTGCACAGGCCGGGCGGCCCAATCCGGCGGGGCATCAGCGCGGCGAATCTACATTGTCGGATGCCGAGCGGCGCCACGCAGCGGGTTTGATGCGGGTCAATCATGTGGGCGAGGTCTGCGCCCAGGCCCTGTATCGCGGTCAAGCCTTGTTATGCGAAGACCCAGCCACACGAACTTTATTATTGGATGCCGCCGGCGAAGAGGTCGATCATCTGGCGTGGTGTCGCGAGCGTCTCGAAGAGCTGCAAAGCCGGCCCAGCTATTTGAATCCGCTCTGGTATGCCGGTTCGTTCGCCCTGGGTCTTGCGGCCGGTCGTGCCGGAGCAGCGCGCAACCTGGGTTTCATGGCCGAGACGGAAGCACAGGTCGAGCAGCACCTCGATGGTCACCTAACCCAGTTGCCCGCCGACGACGAGCGTTCGCGTCGCATCGTCGAACAGATGCGCACCGATGAAATCGGCCATCGAACCACAGCCCAGCGAGAAGGCGCCGAACGCCTGCCTTTGCCGATTCGGCTGGGTATGCGGGTAATGTCCAAGATAATGACCACTACGGCGTATCGCATCTAGTGCGTCGAGGCCCAGCCGCTCTTTTGTTTGTAACTAATTAACCACGTTGCTTTTATTCCGCTTGCCATTCGGGTTTCCCCTAGGTATACTTCAGTTGTGTCGGCAAGAAGTTAGCAGGCACTAAGTATTAAAAGCAGCGCGGCAAGGCAATACACGACAAACTGCTTTAAATACAACAGGTTTCAAATATATCTTGCATTGCACCATTTGTGTAGATATAATTTAGTTATCGGATGTTGAAGCGTGATTGTAGAGGTAAACCCTTAACAAAACTCCAGTCACGTTGGCTCAAGCAACTGCTTTTGTAGCCCAACATGCCACGGTTGTCTCCTCCACCCTCCTCCTTTGGTGGATTTAGCCCGAGATCGCAAGATCTCGGGCTTTTTTTTTGTTTTTTCGGCCCCGGCTTCATTCCGATGCTGATCTACCCCGTGCCGGCCTACCATTAGATGGCTGACCGCCGGCGTTCGAACGCAGCGCTTATGTGCGTTTTTCATCAAGGCATCCGCCAAGGACATGCTGATTGGGCCGACAGGCCGCCGATCCTATTGCAAGCGCTTGGCGCTAAAATGGACCGCCTTCAGTTACATGTTTAGTTGCATATTTTTTTAAGGGTTTGCCCTGACTGTTACAGTTTCGGCCC
This sequence comes from Pusillimonas sp., assembly GCF_044464525.1. Classification (NCBI taxonomy): domain Bacteria; kingdom Pseudomonadati; phylum Pseudomonadota; class Betaproteobacteria; order Burkholderiales; family Alcaligenaceae; genus Pusillimonas; species Pusillimonas sp. The sequence continues at coordinate 87,946 of NZ_JBIQLE010000013.1, read as the reverse complement.
ATAATGTCGATAGTCCGATTGGGTACTGCTGATGCGCGTGGCCGCAAGCAGAACCGTTTCGGTGGCAACATTTAAATCGTAGCGGGGAGTTCTCCACTCGTGCCTCAAACTTGGGACACTTTAACTTGGCTATATATATGTATCGTCGCCTTCACGGTTGGCGGGCTTATTGTCGCGTCTGAACGTTGGCATGGCGCCTTCACAGGCGATTCCGACCTATCCAAGCCGCAGGCATCGCACACTCGGTCCACGCCCCGGGTTGGCGGTCTGGCTGTGGTGGCCGGCAGTTTGGCCGGCTTGCTGGTGCTTGGCCCCAGCAACATGACGCTAACCTGGCTTTGGCCGGTGCTGTTCATCGCAGCCATGCCCGTCTTTGTTGCGGGCTTGCTGGAAGACATCACGAAAGAGGTAGGGGCCGGCAAGCGCCTGCTCGCAGCTTTTGTGTCGGCCGCCATTGCCTGGTGGTTGCTGGGCGGCATCTCGCGTGTCGGCTTTACCGGCATCGACTGGATGTTGTCGTTCTGGCCTATTTCGCTGGTTGTGACAGTGGTGGCGGTGGGCGGCTGTACGCATGCGCTCAATATCGTCGACGGCATGAATGGGCTGGCCGGGATGGTGGCCACGCTGATGGCATTGTCCATTGGCCTGGTCGCGCTGCAGGTGCAGGACATCCCCATCTTCCTGATTGCTGCCGCGCTGGCGTCGGCCACCCTGGGTTTCCTGGTTTGGAATTTTCCGTTTGGGCGAGTGTTTCTTGGTGATGGCGGAGCATATTTCCTGGGCTTCATGCTGGCCTCGCTGGCTGTGCAACTGGTGGTGCGCAACCCAAGCGTCTCGCCTTTCTATGCCCTGGCGGCGGTGTTTTACCCTGTGTTTGAAACACTGTTCTCGATATGGCGGCGGCGCTTCAAGCGGGGCACGCCGGTGGATCAGCCCGACGCCCTGCACTTGCATCAATTGGTTTTTCGGCGCCTGGTACGTGTCACGTTCAGCCGAGACAGCCGCCATGCGGTGCCGGCGCTGTGCAATGCCATGGCGTCGCCCTATCTGTGGGTGTTGACGCTGATCGGCCTGGCGCCGGCCACGATCTGGTGGGATGACCCTGTCATTTTATGCATCAGTCTTGCGGTGTTCGCCGCTGTTTATATCTGGATATATTCGCGCTTGGTTTTGTGGCGCCGTCCGGCGTGGCTGCTGCTGCCTTCGCTGGGGCGCAACAATCGCAACAAGCACTGATAACGGGAGCGCACCAGCACGCCGCGCCGGGTGACCGGCAGCGTCATCGTGCTGGCCGACCCATTGATATTGTTCGAAAATTCTACGTGGGAGATTCGATTTGCAACTACAAGACGTGAAATTGGCCGTCGTCGGCCTGGGCTATGTGGGCCTTCCGCTGGCGGTCGAATTCGGCAAGAAGCGTTCGGTCCTGGGTTTTGATATCAACGCTCAGCGCATCGCCGAGCTGAAAAACGGCGAAGACCATACGCTCGAGGTCGAACCCGAGGAACTGAAGAGCGCCACGCAAATGGAGTTCTCGCACGAGGCTGAGTCGCTTGCTCGGGCCAATGTATTCATCGTGACTGTGCCCACGCCAATCGACGCTTATAAGCAACCCGACCTGACGCCCTTGATACGGGCCAGCGAAACCATAGGAAAGGTGCTCAAGCGGGGCGACATCGTTATTTATGAATCGACCGTCTATCCCGGAGCGACAGAAGAAGACTGCGTGCCTGTGCTTGAAAGGGTCTCGGGTCTGCGCTTCAACGAAGACTTCTATGCCGGCTACAGCCCCGAGCGGATCAACCCGGGAGACAAACAGCACCGAGTCTCCAACATCAAGAAAGTAACCTCGGGCTCGACCCCCGAAGTGGCCGAGCTGATCGATCAGCTTTACGGAGAAATCATCACGGCCGGCACGCATAAGGCGGCATCGATCCGTGTGGCTGAAGCCGCCAAAGTTATCGAAAACACGCAACGAGATGTCAACATCGCGCTCATCAACGAGTTGGCCCTTATTTTCAATCGCCTGGGCATCGATACCCAGGCCGTGCTCGAGGCTGCGGGCACCAAATGGAACTTCCTGCCTTTCCGTCCCGGCTTGGTGGGGGGGCATTGCATTGGTGTCGATCCGTACTACCTGACGCACAAGGCCCAGGCCATTGGCTATCACCCCGAAATCATCTTGGCCGGTCGCCGGTTGAACGACAGCATGGGCAATTACGTGGTGTCGCAATTGGTCAAGGCCATGACAAAGCGCTGCATCCAGGTGCAGGGCTCGAAGGTGCTGGTGATGGGGCTGGCCTTCAAAGAAAACTGCCCCGACCTGCGCAATACGCGCATCGTCGATATTGTGCGAGAGCTGGCCGAGTACAGCATCGACGTCGATGTCTACGATCCGTGGGTGGGAGAAGCCGAAGCTCAGCAAGAATACGGCATTACGCCCGTCAAGGCGCCGGCCAAAGGCGACTACGATGCCATCATCCTGGCCGTGGCCCACCAGCAGTTCGTCGACATGGGCGCCGACGCCATCCGGGCGCTGGGCAAAGAGCAGCATGTGCTTTACGATTTGAAGTACACACTGTCGGCCGAGCAGTCCGATTTGCGCCTGTGATCAACAAGACAAGAGGTCAGAATGACTAATCGCTACCAAGAGGTTATTGAGTCGCTGCGCGAAGAGCCCAAGCGCTGGCTTGTTACAGGCTGCGCCGGCTTCATTGGATCGAACCTGCTCGAGACTTTGTTGGCGCTGGGCCAGAAAGTAGTGGGCATCGATAATTTTTCCACCGGCCACCAACATAATCTGGACGAGGTCGAGAAAACCGTTGGCGCCGATAAATGGGCCAGCTTCGCATTCATCCAGGGCGACATCCGCGATCTTGACGTTTGCCGCCGCGCCATGCAAGACGTCGACCATGTCCTGCACCAGGCGGCCCTGGGCTCGGTGCCGCGCTCGCTGGAAGACCCCATCACCAGCAATGAAGTCAACGTATCGGGCTTCTTGAACATGCTGGTGGCGGCGCGAGACGCACACGTGAAATCCTTTGTCTATGCCGCGTCCAGTTCCACCTATGGCGACCACGAGTCGCTGCCCAAGGTAGAAGACCAGATCGGGCGTCCGCTTTCGCCCTATGCCGTCACCAAATACGTCAACGAGCTGTACGCCGACGTGTTCGCGCGCTCTTACGGTTTCGGCAGTGTGGGTCTGCGCTACTTCAACGTGTTCGGCAAGCGCCAGGATCCCAACGGCGCCTACGCCGCAGTCATTCCCAAATGGGTCGCCGCCATGATCCGCGGCGAAGAGGTCGTGGTCAACGGCGACGGCGAAACCAGCCGCGATTTCTGCTTTGTCGAAAACGCTGTGCAGGCGAATATTCTTGCCGCTCTGGCCCAGCCCGAAGGTGTCAACGAGGTATACAACGTCGCGTTCAACGCACGCACCACGCTCAATGAGTTGTTCCAGTATTTGGCTCAAACACTTGAGGAACAGGGCGTCAAGTACGACAAGCAGCCCATATACCGTGATTTCCGGGCCGGAGACGTGCGGCATTCGCAGGCCGACATCAGCAAGGCCAAAGAGCTGCTGGGCTACGAGCCGATGCACAATATCGTCCAGGGGCTTGAAGTGGCCATGCCGTGGTATACGCAGTTCCTGCGTTAACTTGAAAATCTCTTGAAGACCTTTTCCCAAAGGCTGGCCGGGCTGCATGCGGATCATCGCCGTATCGCCAAGGGCGCCGCCCGGGTGGCTTTCTTCCTGTTGCTGGGCAAGTTCGCAGGCGCCCTCAAAGAGATGGCGGTGGCATATCGCTACGGCGTCAGCGACGTTGTAGATGCCTACCAGTTCACATTGACGATGGCCGGCTGGCTGCCCGTCACCATTGTGGGCGCTTTGTCGGTGGTTCTTATCCCGGTTCTGGTGCGCACACGACGCGAAGACAGGTCGGCGCGGGCGCGGTTTCTGGGCGAGCTGCAAGGTTGTGCCCTGGTGCTGGGGGTGGCGCTGGCCGTCGCAAGCTATATTGCCTGGCCCTATTTGCTCGAACTGGCCGGCCAGGGGCTTGACCCGCGCACTCAGCGCATGACTTCCCAACTGATGTTCGCTTTTGCGCCCGCGGCGTTGCTGACACTCATGACGGGAATCAGTGCGGCGCGCTTGCGCGCGCACGAGCGCCACATCAACACTCTGCTCGACAGCGTGCCTGCGGTGGTGATTCTGGTGTGGGTGCTGCTTGCCGTAACAGTCGACGATGTGGGGCCCTTGCTTTGGGGTACGCTGGTTGGCTATTTGATCCAGTCGGCATGGCTGCTGTGGTTGGCCTCGCGCGCCGACGGCATGTGGGGGCGCCCCAGGTTGGGGTTTTCGGCGCATCAATGGCCCGACCTGGTCAAGGCGGCCGGGGTGATGTTGATCGGGCAGATAGCCATGAGTTTCGTCGGCCCCATCGACCAGTACACAGCGGCCAACCTGGGCGACAATGCCAACGCGACACTCGGCTACGCTGCGCGGCTGTTGTCGCTGGTGCTGGGCTTGGGCGCCGCGTCGGTCGGCCGGGCGGCCTTGCCCGTATTGGCAGACGTGCACAGCAGGGGGGATGCGGCCCATGCCCGGACGGTCGCCTTGAAATGGTCGGTGTGGATGTTGGGCGCAGGGGCAGCCGCAGCCGCGCTGGGCTGGCTGCTTGCTCCTTGGGGCGTGGCTTTATTGTTCGAGCGGGGCGCTTTTACCGACCAGGACACCCAAGCGGTGGCGCACGTATTGCGCTGGGGGCTGTTGCAGCTTCCGTTCTATTTCGGGGTGCTGATTCTGGTACAGCTTTTGGCCAGCCAGAACAGGTATCGGATCATGGCCGGCATCGCTGTGGCCAACTTCGCCATCAAGGCGGTCATGAACCAGGTGTTGGCGCCCACTATGGGCACGGCCGGCATCATGTTGGCCACCAGTTGCATGTATGCGCTGTCATACAGTTGCTATGTCATTGTTGCGCTGCGTCCGCCCGAGACGGCGTCCATAGCGCGTTGAGTTTGTCGATCAAGGTATTCAATTGTCTCGTTCTTCTGTTCGTTCTCCGTATTTGATGATTGTGATCCATTCGCTAAGGGGCGGTGGCGCCGAACGGGTGGCGGTCGACCTGGCCGCCTATTGGGTAGATCGGGGCTATCGCGTGGCCTTGGTCACGCAGGCCGATCCGGCGGGCGACGCCTACGAAGTGGATTCCCGCGTGAAGCGCGTTGCGCTGGGTACGGCGAGCGACAGCGGCGGGGGTCTGACGGGCTTGCTGGCGAATCTGCGCCGTATCTGGACGCTGCGCCGCCTGTTTCGGCGCGAGAAGCCGTCATTGGTGCTGGGCATGATGACAACCTCTTCCGTCTTGTGCGTAATGGCCGCGCGCGGCCTGCCGTGCCGGGTCATTGCCACCGAACACACTCATCCGCCGGCGCAAACCATTGGGCCGATGTGGCAGCGCCTGCGTCGATGGGCCTACCCGCAGGCTTCCAGAGTGATCGCGCTTACCTCGGGAACGGCCGCCTGGATAGAAAAACATGTGCCGGGTTCGCGGCTTAGCGTCATTCCCAACGCAGTGCGGTGGCCCATGCCGGCCGAAGAGCCCATTGTTGAGCCTCCGGCCCGCTATGGACGCCGTCGCCTGCTGGCGGTGGGCCGCTTGCATCGTCTCAAGGGCTTTGATCTTTTATTGGCCGCGTTCGCGCAGGTGGCCGACTATTTCCCCAACTGGGACCTGGTGATATTGGGCGAGGGGCAGTGCCGCGAGGCGCTGCAAGCTCAGATCGAGGCGGCAGGCCTGGCTGATCGCGTGTCCATGCCGGGCCGGGTCGGCAATGTCGGGCAGTGGTATGCCGAGTCTGATCTTTACGTGCTCAGCTCGCGCGTCGAGGGCTTGTCCAACACCCTGCTGGAGGCCATGGCCAGCGGCCTGGCGGCGGTGGCCTTCGATTGCGAGACGGGGCCTCGCGAGATTGTGCGTCATGGTATTGACGGTGCTTTGGTCAACCCGCCCGAAGATGCAGAAGCCCTGGCGGCCCATCTGTCAGACATGATGGGGCATGAAGATAAACGGCGGTTGTGCGCGCGTCGCGCCGTCGACGTGCTCGACCGCTTTTCGACGGCGCGCATAATGACATTATGGGACGAAGTGATTCGCGCTCGATAAACGCCGTGCATTCTTGCGTGCGTTCTTATTGAACGGAAGCCCGGTTTTTGGAGCATCGCAATGATACGAATCAAGCCAGTTGAATCCAGGTGCTTGGGCGGCCGGTCATGAAGATATTGTTTCTGGTCAGCTCGCTAAATACCGGAGGGGCCGAGCGCGTGGCCACGACCTTGGCCAGTGCGTGGGTCGCCCGGGGCGACGAGGTTACGCTGGTCTCCACCTATCCCCGCCGGGGTGAATGTTTTTATCCGCTTGACCCCGACGTGAAGCTCGTGTGGATGGCGGATTATCTGAAGGGTACCCGTAATCGGCTTGGCGTCACGGTGGCCAAGCTAAGGGTTATGCGCGCCATGATGCGCGACGAGGCCCCCGACGTGGTCATCTCCTTCCTGACCAATGTGAATGTCATGGCCTTGCTTGCGCATAGCGGCTTGAACGTTCCCATCATTGTCTGCGAGCGCACCAGCCCCATTGCAGCGACCAATAGCGGTCTCTTGTTGCGGACGCTGCGTCGCTTCACGTATCCCCGGGCGAACGTCGTGACGGTGCAAGCCGAGTCCAGCGTCGAGCCGTTCAAGCGCATGGTGCCCGGAATTCGCCGGCTCGAGGTGGTCTCGAACCCCTTGCCGCCCGAACTCTTGCTCCGCTCGCCACAGGGGGTATCCACGACCCAGCGCAAGCGCCTGATGGCTATGGGCAGATTGGTCCCCAACAAGCAGTTCGATGTGTTGATCGAGGTGTTCTCCTTGCTGGCGTCCCGGCATCCCGATTGGGATCTGGTGATCTGGGGCGACGGCCCGATGCGAGACCTTTTGCTGACCCAGGTGCACCGTCTCGGAATGGCCGAACGCATTTCTTTACCAGGGCGCAGCAATACTCCATGGGACGAACTGGCCGCCGCCGATGCCTTTGCCCTGACATCGGCGGTTGAAGGGTTTCCCAACGTGTTGCTCGAGGCCATGGCCTTGGGCTTGCCGTGCATTGCATTTGATTGCCCCAGCGGCCCGGCCGACATGACCCGCCATGGTCAGGATGCTTTGCTTGTTCCGTTGGGTGACGTGGCCGGGCTGAGCAAGGGCCTGGAACAGCTTATGCAAGATCCAGAGCTGCGCGCCAAGCTGGGGCGGCGGGGTGCTGAATCGGTCAGAACGCGTTATGCGCTGCCGCGTGTGCTTGAACGCTGGGATGGCATCATGAAGCAGGCGGGAGTCACGCCTGCCACAGGCTGAACAAAGGACATCCATGGGCGGTACTGATACCTTGCACGTCGTACACATTATTTCCGGCCTAGGGCAGGGCGGAGCCGAGACGGTTTTGCATCGTCTGGCGACGGCGCCTGGCCAGGCCGTTCGGCACACGGTGGTATCCATGGGAGGCGAAGGCGTCTTTGGTCCCTTGCTGCGGGACGCAGGCATACCGGTGGTGACGCTGGACATGCCCGCCGGCAAGCTCACCTGGCGCGGCCTGCGACGCTTGCACGGTCTTCTGAAAGCCGAGCAGCCCGACGTGGTGCAAACCTGGATGTACCACGCCGACCTCATCGGCGGCATCGTCGCACGCTGGGCGGGCGTGCGCACCGTTTCCTGGGGTATACGCAACTCGGGCGCCAACCTCGAAAAAAGCAGCCGGCTCACGAACCTGATTGCCTGGGTTTGCGCGCGACTTTCGGGGGTTGTGCCGGCCGGCATCATTGCCTGTGCCCAGGATGCGGCGACCCGACATCAGGCGCGGGGCTATCGTGCCGACCGTATGGCGGTGATTCCCAATGGCTACGACCTGTCGCGCTGGGAGCCGCGCGCGGGCGCTCGCGAACGATTGCGGGCCGAATGGGGGGTGGCGGGCGATACGCCGTTGTTCGGCAGCGTGGCGCGCTGGAATCCGCTCAAGGATCATGCCAATCTGCTCGAAGGCTTTGCCGTATGCCTGCGTTCGGCGCCTGACGCGCGCTGCGTGCTGATCGGCCACGGGTTGTCCCCCGACAACGCGGCGTTGATGGCTTTGCTAGATCGCTGGCAATTGCGCGACAAGGTAATTTTGCTGGGTCGCCGCGACGACGTGCCGGACATCATGTCGGCCTTGGATATGCACGTCTTGTCCAGCTGTGCCGAAGGCTTCCCCAACGTGGTGGCCGAGGCGATGGCGGCGCGCGTGGCTTGCGTTGTCACAGATGTGGGCGACGCCGCGCATATCGTCGGCGATTGCGGCTGGGTGGTCCCTTCGCAAAACGGTGCGCTGTTGGGGCAAGCCATGGAAGCAGCCCAACGCGAACTGGGAACCCCGGCCATGGAAGAGCGCTTGCGCCAGGGCAGAGGGCGTGTGGAACGCCTGTTCAGCCTGCCGGCCATGGTGTCGGCCTATGAGCAAAACTGGAGTCGCCTGGCTGAGCGCCATTCGGCGCAACGCTCGTTGCCGTCCAGCCAGGCGCAGGCTTCCTCCCGGACCGGCGGCGCCCTTGGGACGCAATCCGGCTCAAGGCTGCATACAGGCGGACTCGGACGTTTGCTGTACGTGGTGAACAACCCGGCTTTCTTTCTTTCCCATCGCTTGCCCATCGCACTGGCCGCCCAGGAGGCCGGCTACGATGTGCATGTAGCGACCATGGCGGGGGCAGCCTCGGCCGACATCGTGTCGCACGGCTTTCAGCACCATGAAATTCCCATGTCGCGCAGCGGCAAGAATCCTTTGCAGGAATGCGCCACGCTGTTCGCGCTATGGAGGCTGTATCGCGCGCTGCGCCCCGATATCGTGCATGCCGTCACGATCAAACCGGTGCTGTACGGGGGCATCGCGGCGCGCCTGGCGGGTGTTCCCGGCTATGTCGCCGCCGTATCTGGCCTGGGTTTCATCTTCATGCGCAAGCGCGGGGGCTTCGATCTTTTGCGCTGGGCCGCGCTGATGCTTTATCGGCTCGCGCTGGGGCACCGCAACAGCCGCGTCATCTTCCAGAACACCAGCGACCGCGATGTGCTGCTGCGGGCGGGGGCGGTTCGCCAGCGGCAGGTCGAGCTCATACGCGGGTCGGGGGTCGACCTGGACCACTTCGCGGTCCAGCCCGAGCCCGAGGGGCCGCTGGCGACCGTCATGGTGGCCCGCCTGCTTGCGGACAAGGGCGTGCGCGAGTTTGTCCAGGCGGCGCGCATGGCGTCGAGGCGAACGGACGGCATGCGCTGGGTGCTTGCGGGCAGCCTCGACAGCGGCAATCCGGCGGGCATTTCCGCCCAGGAGCTCCAAGGCTGGCAAGATGAGGGTGTGGTGGACTACGTGGGCGAACAAAAGGATGTGGCCGGCCTGTATGCCCGTTCGCATATTGCCGTGCTGCCTTCGTACCGCGAGGGGCTGCCCAAGTCGCTGATCGAGGCGGCGGCATGCGGCAGGGCCGTGGTCACCACCGACGTGCCCGGCTGCCGCGACGCCATCGAGGCCGACCGAACCGGCCTGCTCGTACCCGCTCGCGATGCGGCAGCACTAGCTTCGGCGGTACAGCGCCTGGCCGACGATGCGGCGCTTAGGCGGCAGTTCGGGGAAGAGGGCAGGCACTTGGCTGAGCGCGCCTTTGACATCAGGCTGGTGGTGCAGCGGCATCTCGAAATCTACGAGGCCCTTTCCGCCACAGCCGGCGCATCTCGCAGGTTCGAGCCGTCAGACCTCGATTAGCCGTTTGACTTTAATTAACTGCCCCTGTTTTTCCAGCCTGGACGCCGGAATTATTTCCGCACGGTAACTTGTCCAACTACCGGGTAGTCTGCAGGGCGGTGATCTGTCCATTCCATTCGTGACCGTGGAGTATCCCCGGCTTTTTGCCGCGGCTACTGATTTATTCACGCCGCATTCCGCCAGACGGGCTGAAAAAGCCTGTCTAGTGCGGGTGTGAAGAGCCAAACGCCGTGGGTTCTTTAGGGCAGGTTGAACTTAAAAGGGAAGCTGGGCGCCTCCCGCCAGGGGTGTCAGCGCGGCGCGGAATTCCTGCTGGATGCGCTCAAGCGCCTGCTGGCTATCGGCCTCGAAGCGCAGTACGACCACGGGCGTGGTGTTGGACGCCCGCGCAAGTCCGAAGCCGTCGGCGTACTCGGCCCGCACGCCGTCGATCGTATTGATGCTTTCGGCAGTTGCAAATTTTCCTTCTGCTTGAAGCCGCTTGATCAGGGCGTGCGGCTCGCCTTCTTGCATTTCCAGCTTGAGTTCGGGCGTGGAGATATCTTTGGGCAGGGCCTCGAGCACCGCTGAAGCATTATCGGAGCGCGCCAGAATCTCGAGCAGGCGGGCGCCGGTGTACAGACCGTCGTCGAACCCGAACCAGCGTTCCTTGAAAAAGGTGTGGCCGCTCATTTCGCCTGCCAATGGCGCATTGGTCTCGGCCAGCTTGGCCTTGATCATGGAGTGGCCGGTCTGCCACATCAGCGGTGTGCCGCCCGCCGCAGTAATGGACGCGGCCACGTGACGGCTGCACTTGACGTCGAAAATAATGGTTGCGCCCGGCACCCGCGACAGCACGTCGCGAGCATAGAGAATAAGCTGCCGGTCGGGCCAGATGATTTCGCCCGCCTTGGTGACCACGCCCAGGCGATCGGCATCGCCGTCGAACGCCAGCCCGATTTCGCAATCGGAGTTTTGCACGTGGCGGATGAGGTCTTGCATGTTGGCCGGGTCGGCCGGGTCGGGATGGTGGTTGGGGAAATGGCCATCCACTTCGCAATACAGCTCGTCCACTTCGCAGCCCAGGGCGCGGAAAAGCTGTGGGGCCACCGCGCCGCCCACGCCATTGCCGCAATCGATGGCGATTTTCATGGGCCGCGCAAGCTTGACGTCGGAGGCGATGCGTTGCACGTAGTCGTCGATCAAGTTCAGGGTGGTGCGTCGGCCTTGCAGTGCTTCGTCGGTAGGATCCAGCTCGCGCATGACGGCCTTCAGGGCCTGAACATCGGCGCCATGCAGCGTTTTGCCGCCCATCATCATCTTGAAGCCGTTGTAATTGGGCGGGTTATGGCTGCCGGTAATGGCCACGCCCGAGCCGGTTTGCTGGGTGTGGGCGGCAAAATAGACCAGGGGGGTCGGCGCCATGCCGATGTCGAGCGAGTCGACGCCTTCGGCGTTGATGCCTTCCTGCAGGGCCTGCGCCAGTTCGGGGCTGCTGAGCCTGCCGTCATAGCCGACGACCAGTGTGTCAATGCCTTCGCTGCGGGCTCTTTGGGCCAGGGCTCGTCCCAGCAGGCGGGCGAACTGCGCGTTGATCTGTTCGGGCACGGTGCCGCGGATGTCGTAGGCCTTGAAGACGGCATCGGGCAGGGCGTTGGTCGACGTCACGAGGTTTCCTTAGAAGAAATCAAATATTGGGCGTACCGACAAATATCGGGCGTACCGAGATTGAGGCCGCCTTTTCAGCGCCTGCGGCAATGCGCACAGGCCCTGGGATTATTGCATAGCCGCTCAAGGGCTAAAATGAAGGCCTTATCCGCGCAATGGGCGCATGGCAAAGGCAGGTAATGATAAAACTGGATCAACTCGTTGAACTTCTTGGCCCTTCTCATGTACTGACGGGGCCCGACACCGCTTCTTATGTGGAAGATTGGCGGGGGCGTTATCGCGGCCAGGCGCTGGCGGTGGTAAGGCCGGGCAGCACGGAAGAGGTGGCGCAGGTGGTGAAGTGGTGCGCTGAAAATGGTGTGCCCATTGTGCCGCAAGGCGGCAATACGGGGCTTTGCGGCGCGGCTACGCCCGATTCTACCGGCTCGGCCATCGTATTGTCGCTAGGGCGCTTGAACCGCATTCGGGGCGTCGATACCGATAACGACACGATGGAGGTAGAGGCCGGCTGCATTCTGCAATCGGTGCAACAGGCGGCGCACGACGCACAAAGGCTTTTTCCCTTGAGCCTGGCGGCGGAAGGCAGTTGCACCATAGGCGGCAACCTGGCCACCAATGCGGGCGGCACTCAAGTGCTGCGTTATGGCAACGCACGTGATCTGGTTCTTGGCCTAGAGGTCGTTACACCGCAAGGAGAGGTCTGGCACGGATTGCGCGGCTTGCGCAAGGACAATACCGGCTACGACTTGCGTAATTTGTATATGGGCAGTGAAGGCACGCTTGGCATCATCACGGCCGCCACGCTCAAGCTGTATCCCTTGCCGGTGGCGCAGTGCACGGCCCTTGTGGCCCTTAACTCTGTGGACGATGCGGTGGCTTTGCTGACGGTGGCGCGCCAAGGCTTCGGCCCGGCCCTCACGGGCTTCGAACTGATTGCGGGTTCTTGCCTGCACTTGGTCAACAAGCACTATCCTCAGCAGAAGCTGCCCTTTGAAGGCGAGTCGGCGACGTTGCCTTGGTATGCCTTGCTTGAAATCTCGGACAGCGAAAGCGCTGAGCACGCACGCGAGCGATTTGAAACGATTGTTGGTGATGCGTTCGAGGCGGGCTTGGTGGCGGATGCGGTCATTGCGGAAAACATCTCGCAAAGCAAGGCTTTGTGGCATCTGCGGGAAAGCATTCCGCTGGCGGAAAAAGACGCCGGCAAGAGCATCAAGCACGATGTGTCGGTGGCGGTCTCGAAGATGTCTGTGTTTATTGAGTCAGCCAACGCGGCCTTGCAGGCGCGGTTTCCTGGCATTGAGCACGTTATTTTCGGGCACTTGGGCGATGGCAATCTGCATTACAACGTGGCGCGCGGAACAGCTTTTACCGAGGATGAACTGCTGTCGCATCAGGACGCGGTCTACGAAATCGTGCACGACAATGTGCACAAGCTGGGCGGCTCGATCAGCGCTGAGCACGGGGTGGGGCAGCTTAAGCGGGATGTTTTGCCGCGCTATAAAGACCCGGTCGAGATGTCTCTGATGCGCCGGGTTAAAAGGGCGCTTGATCCTGAGGGCTTGATGAATCCGGGGAAGGTGTTGGGGGTCGAGCCTGATGTCGCCCCAAACCCCACTACACCGAAATCCATAGGCGTTATTCGGTAACGAATTCGTTGGTGAAGACGTCGTTCAGGTCGAGCTCTTTCTGAATAATGCCTTGTTCAAGGTAGAACTTTTGCAAGGCGTCGATGCGCTGGGGATCGAACTGGCCTAGCACTTCTTGACCGGGGTACACGTTGTTTGCGTAGTAGGTTAATACCTTGGTTACGAGTGCTTCGCGGCCTTTGTAGCTGGGCTGTGCCTCGACATACGCTTTGGCTGCGGATTCGGGGTCGTCGCGCACTTCGGCGAGCGACTTGAGGGTGGCGGCCACAAATTTCCGGATGGTGTCGGGGTTGTTCTTGATCATGTCTTCCGAGGTGAGAATTGCCTGCGCCATGCCTGGGAAGAATTCGCCCGTGGATTGCCAGTTGAGCGATGCGCCGGCGTCTTCGGCAAATGCGCCCATTTCGGGGGCGCCGACTATGGCGTCGGCATTGCCGTTGGCGACCAGTTGCCAGATACCATTGGGGCCGGCGGCCTGGATACTGGCGTCGTCCCGTGTCAGATCTGCGTTGGCTAGCACGGCAAGAGTGGCAAAAAACGAAGTGTCTTGGTAGGACATGACTGTAATCGTCTTGCCTTCAAGGTCGGCCGGGGTTTTGATGTCGCGGTCGGTGCGAGCCATGAGCTGGTGCAGGGCCTTGCCGCCCAACAGCGCTACGCCTTTAACGGGGATACCGTTCTGGCGCAAAATAAGCGGGGTATCACCCAAGGCGCCGCCGAGCTCGCCGTTGCCCGCACCCAGTTGTTTACCGACATCGGCTCCGCCCCGTACCGAGACAAAGCGCACGTTCAGACCGGCATCGGCGTAGTAGTTTTTGTATTGAGCCAGCATTAGCGGCGCGAACGCGATGGCGTTGGTCGGTGCCGGCAGTAAATAGGTAATGTTGACGGGCTGTTGCTCTGCGTGGGCGCTTGCCATCGCCAATGAAGCCGCCGTGGCTACGGCTGCGAGTTTCACCAGATTTCGTACTGTGTTAAAGATGTTATTCATAGTCTCTTCCCTGCTTTGCTTGGATTTACACTTCTTGGATTTACACTTTATTATTTAATTCACTTTAGCGGGAATTATAGAGGGTTGAAATTCGGGAGTCTAGCTTTGTGCGACTCCAGTTAGCAGTTTACGTATAAACCCTTAAAACCATCATGATGAAAGCCAGTAAGAACACAGTAAAAAAAGTGCGGGCCAAAGGCCGCCCCGATGCGGACGAGACCGTCGGCCGAGATGCTCTACTGACGGCCGCCATTGAAGAGCTGCGCGTTTCGGCGCCTGAATCCCTTACGTTGGCAAGCGTTGCCGCACGCGCCGGCGTGCATCCTGCCCTGATCCGCTATTACTTTGGCAACAAGGATCAATTGTTGCGCGCAGTCGTTCGCCGCCTGGTTGATGAAGGACAGGACGCGGCTCGCTCTACCTTGGAAAGCAGCGCCCCACTAAAAGAAAAGCTTACTGGGCGGCTGCAAAGCATGATTGGCCATATTCAAGCCAACCCCCAATTTCATCGCTTGGTGCTCGACAAGATCTACGGTGCGGGCAGCGGGTCCGACGGCGAAGACCTGCTGGCGCGTATTGCCACACGCGGCTTGCATTTAACGGTTTCCATGCTGCACGACCAGCCGTCTCAGCCGGTACGCCCGATCGATCCGCGCTTTTTACATGTGGCCATGATCGGCATGACGGAGTTTTTTGTGGCCGCCTCGCCGTTGCTCCACGAGCTGTTCGGTGAAGATGCAGACGTCGATGAGCTGAAATCCCGCTATGTGGATTTCGTCACTCACCTCATCATGCACGGCATCACGTCCGAGCTGCCCGATGCAGCCGCCGAGATTGACAATGAAGTAAGTTCTTCGCGATAATTCTCGTTAGAGTGAATTAATTGACGAGTCAGTTGACCAGTCATCCCCCGCGCCGCGCGTCTGTGAGCGCTACACGGAGAAGCTATGCTGAAGAACTATTGGTATGTTGCTTGTGCCGCCACGGAGGTGGGCGCACAGCCGCTCGGCCGAATTATCGGCGGCGAGCCGATTGTGGTGTTTCGACAAGATAACGGCGCCCCCGCTATTTTGCGCAATGTCTGTCCACACCGACAAGCGCCACTGTCCATGGGTCATGTTGATGGCAATGTCTTGCGTTGCCGCTATCACGGCATGGAGTTCAACAGCGAAGGCCGCTGTGTGCATATTCCTTCACAAGACGTTATACCGCCCCGGTCGCATATTAGAAGCTACCCCTGCGTGGAGCGCTACGGGCTGATCTGGATCTGGCCCGGCAACCCCGAAGCCGCCGACCCCAAGTTGATACCGCATCTGCCATGGCGCGAAGACGAAGGCTGGAACAGTGACATTGTTCAGTATTTTCATGTCAAAAGTGCACATGTGCTGATGAGCGACAATTTGCTCGATCTGTCGCACGTGGCGTTTTTGCATGCCGACTCGATTGGCTTTGATTCTAAGCGTCTGGATAATGACCCACTTGAGGTCGTGGTCGAAGATACTTGCATAACTTCGCAGCGTGTATTTAAGAACACCATTCAGGCACCGGCGCACAAGGCATGGCGCGAACTGAAAGAGCCCATTGACCGCACGCAAGTGGCGCAATGGCACCCGCCGTGCACTATTAATGTGCTGGCCCGGAACGAGAACAATGAAGCCCAAGTTGATCTACGCGCCGATCACTTCATCACCCCGGAAACCGACGAATCGCATCACTACTTTATTGCGATGTCGCGAAACTTTCGGATCGACGACGAGGCCTTGACACTTAAGCTGGACGAGGGTGCGCGTGTTGTCCATGGCGAAGACGTCGAGATTGCAGAGGCGCAACAAGCCATGAAGCCCTGGACTGGCGGTACCCCTGATATGGCTTTAAAGGCTGACAAGGCGGTTACCGCATCCCATAAGATACTGGCCAGGCTTCATGCCGCCCAAGAGCAAGACAGTAATCGCGCCGAATCGGCCATGGCCTGAGTTTTACCGTTGACACCATTTCCCACATAGAGACCCATGCCCCTTATCAAAAACGCCCTCATCGTTGGAGCCGGCATCGCTGGCTGCTCTGCGGCCATTACCTTGGCAAGCCGCGGCATTGCTGTTACGCTTCTCGACAAGCAAACGGAATGGCGGTTTCAAAGCTCGGGCATTTTTGTGTATGGCAATGGACTGGCGGCCTTACGCGATGTGGGCGTGCTGGACGAGATTCTGGCAGCGGGATTTGCCATTGAAGACGGCAAGAATATTTATCTGGATCACCATGGCGAACCGATCGTTGATGTGTATTATCCGTCGGCAAGAGAAGGTATGCCGCCAATCCTGGGCATCAAGCGGGCCGAAATCCACCGTATTTTGGCCGGCCGGCTCGAATCGCTTGGCGTAGGCATTCGTCTGAACACCACCGTCGCCAACCTGGACTGCGGTTCGTCCGATCAGGCTGCCCGCGTCTCGCTCTCCGACGGCAGTACGCAAGAATACGACCTTGTGCTGGGTGCCGACGGCATACGCTCGCAAATCCGTGGCCTGTTGTTTCCGGAAGTTCAACCGCGTAATACGGGCTTTGGCGTATGGCGCAGTGTGCACGACCGCCCCGCCGACCTGGATGTGAAGATCATGCTGATGGGGGTGGGCAAACGATTGGGCATAATGCCCATCAGTGACGATAAGCTCTACATATTCGGCACGGTCCCCGAACCACAAGGGCACTGGTATCCAAAAGAAGACTGGCCTGCGACGATGCGCAGCAAGTTTGCTGAATTTCAGGGCCCTGTACGACGTTTTCTGGACGAGATATCATCCCAGAACGAAGTGCTGTACACGGTCGTGGAAGAAGTGGCGGCGCCCTTGCCCTGGCACCTGGGTCGCGTACTGCTTATTGGCGATGCGGCCCATGCCTCGACGCCATTTATGGGCCAAGGCGGTGCAATGGCCGTTGAAGACGCAGTGGTGTTGGGCCGCATGGTGGCGCAGCATATGGCGAATGGCAACGTGCCCGGGTTGCTGCAGCGTTTCGGCGAACAACGCTATCCGATGTGCAAGTTCGTACAGGACGCTTCACGTCAGGTTGGCGAAGCGGGCGCTTTGGAAGACCCGGAAAGCTGCAAGATACGCAACGCCGCCATGCGGCAGAACGCGCAAGGGCACGTCGATAATTTTTATGCACGATTAGGCAAGCTACGCGGCTAACGGGTTGTTGTGATATTCGCTCAGGCTGTCTCCGACCTCCCCCAACGCTAATTGGCGGGCAGAATTGTGGCTGCGCAGTCGCCGAAGCCGATTGAAGGGTGGCCGTCTTTCTGGCAGTAGGCGTGCATGATGACTCGATCGTAGTCTTCAAGAAAGCAGCGGTCTTCGCCCCAGGGCAAGGCTACGCATTGCTTGCCGCCGCGCGTTGCTTCGAGCAAGGAGCCCTCTTGACCGGGGGCTGGGCCGGACAGGGTGCCGGTGCCGAGCAGGTCGCCGGGGCGCAGGTTGCAGCCGTTGACTGTATGGTGCGCAATCAATTGTGCAATGCTCCAGTAGGCATGCCTGAAGTTGCTTCGCGCCAGCCGGTGTGGCTCGTGTCGGGCTGCGCGTGATTTTCGTGTGCTAATGGCCACTTCAAGTTCGATGTTGATGCCGCCCGCGATGGTGTTCTGGTCGGAAGACAGGTAGGGCATGGGCTGGGGGTCGGCGGGGTCTCGCTCGAAGGGAGCGCGGTACGGCGCCAATGCCTCCAGGGTCACGATCCATGGCGAAATTGTGCTGGCGAAATTCTTGGCCAGGAAGGGTCCTAGCGGCTGGTACTCCCAAGCCTGCAGGTCGCGTGCGGACCAGTCGTTGAGTATACATAGACCGAACACGTGGGATTCGGCTTCATCCATGTCGATGCGGCGTCCTTGCGCGTTTCCGCAGCCAACGAAAACACCAAGCTCAAGTTCGTAATCCATGCGTTGGCTCGGGCCGAATGAGGGGATGTTTGCGTCTGCCAAGGGCCGGGTCTGGCCTTGGGGGCGTGGAAAGTCGGCGCCTGAGACGTTGATGCTCGAGGCTCGGCCGTGATAGCCGATGGGGACCCATTTGTAGTTGGGCAGAAGCGGATTGTCGGGGCGGAACAGGCTGCCCACGGCGGTTGCATGATGTAGAGAGATGTAGAAATCGGTGTAGTCGCCGATGTGTGCGGGAAGATGAAATTGTGCTGTCGCACGTTCGCTAAGCAAAGGTTCAAGCCGCGCTTGGTGGGCGTAGCCTTTGCTTAAAGCGCGCGAAAGGGCTAGCCGCAAGGCGGACCAATGCTCGGCATCGAGCGCCATCAGCGCGTTGAGAGAGTCTTCGCGGCAGGCATCCAGGGCGCGCGCGGCCAGTTGGCTGAAAGGCCCTTGAGCGGCCAGGGCGCGCAGGTCGAGTATGTGGCTGCCTATGGCGACGCCGGCGCGGTAGTCATTGCTGCCGGCGGGCCGGTAGATGGCAAAGGGCAGGTTCTGAATCGGAAAGCAACAGCCGTCTTCGTTGGCCGATTCAACCCAGCTTTTCAGGTCGGGATCGTGGGTTTCGTTCATGTTGCGAATTACCGGTGTTTTTTGTCACGTTCGATTGAAGCTTGTGAATCAATGCGTCAAGGGCTCAAAATCGCTGGCAGCGCGGACAGTAATAAGTGGCCCGCTGTCCTTGCACTATACGGCGTATCGGGGTCTCGCACAGCTTGCAAGGCTGCTTTTCCCGGTCGTAGACGGCGGCGTGAATCTCGAAGTATGAGCCTGGGTTGCCGGTGGCGTTCACATAATCGCGCAGGGTACTGCCGCCCGAGGTAAGTGCATCGTCCAAAGTGGCCTGTATGGCTACGCAAAGATGCTCGCACCGCTGCAATGATATGCGTCCGGCGGGGGTCAATGGGTGTATCCGTGCACGAAACAGGGCTTCCGAGGCATAGATATTGCCGACCCCGACCACGATGTCGCCGGCCAGTAAAGCCTGCTTGATGGCAAGGCGTTTGCCGCGCAGGCGCGAGTGCAGAAACGCAGGGTTAAGATCGGGGCCCAGCGGCTCGACGCCCAACTTGGCCAGCAGCGGATGCGCCGGCAGGGGCCCGTCTTGGGCGTCGTGCCACAGAACGGCGCCGAAACGGCGTGGATCATGCAGCAAGAAGCGGGCATCGTCGAACAGCCACTCGATATGGTCGTGCTTGCGGCGAGGCTCGTCCAGGTGCACGCGGCGTAAAGATCCGGACATGCCAAGATGGATGAGCATGGTGCCGTGGTCGAAGTTCAACAGCAGGTATTTGCCTCGTCGTTCGCAGCTTTGGACCACCCGGCCGGCGACGCGGGCGGACAGGTCGGCAGGCACCGGCCAGCGCATTCGTGGCTCGTGCACCATCAATTGGCGCAGGGGGCGGCCGGGCATGATCGTCGCAATTCCGCGACGTGTGGTTTCAACTTCTGGGAGTTCGGGCATGACAGGGTGATAACATCGCTAAATCTGATAATGTATTTTCGCCATTTTGCGCTTTTTGTCTTCGCGCCGCAGCGGCGGTTCATGAATGAAACTATCCAGTCTCCTGTTTTGGGCGGTATCGGCAAGTTTGTGTCTTCAGTTACCTGGTCTGGCGTCGGCGGCGCAAGACGGGGCCGTCGAACAGATACGCCTGCGTGCCGGCGAGCCGCCGGCGGTGGCACTGACCCCCGACCTCTTGTACCGCATTTTGCTGGCCGAGATCGCCGCCCAGCGCGGCGACTTCGACG
The DNA here is from genome assembly GCF_044464525.1 of Pusillimonas sp. Lineage (NCBI taxonomy): Bacteria > Pseudomonadati > Pseudomonadota > Betaproteobacteria > Burkholderiales > Alcaligenaceae > Pusillimonas > Pusillimonas sp. The sequence continues at coordinate 68,122 of NZ_JBIQLE010000013.1, read as the reverse complement.
TGGCCAGCGCCCAGTTCCTGAGCCTGGCCAAGGATACCTCTGATCCGCGTTTGGCCCAAAAGGCCTTCCGTGCATCCATTATCAACCGGAACATGGCTCGCGCACACGAGGCGGCGCAGCAGTGGGTGCTGCTGGCGCCCAGCGACCCCGAGGCCGTGGCAAGCTCCCTGGCGCTGGCGGCTTCGAATGGGCAGACCTCCGGCATGGCGTCGGCATTATGGAAGCGTATCGAGCATGCCGACGACAAAAACACGGCCATCCTGCAGGCGGCGGCCATTATTTCCAAGCTGAATGACAAACGGGTGGCCCTGGACGTGCTCGAACGCACCTTGCGCGCGCCTGTGCGTTCGCTGCCGATTTCACATGTGGTGCTTTCCGACGCGGCGTGGGCGGCGGGCGACCCCGCCCGAGCGCTGGACGAGGCTCGTCAGGCGCAGGCGCTCGACCCGGCGCTTGAGTCGGCCGCGCAACGGGTGCTCGAATATGGCATGAGCGTCGAGCCCGAGGCCGTGCTGGCCGAAACGCGCACGTTCATCCACACACATCCCGACGCCAACAAGGTCCAGCTCCTGCTGGCCAACCATCTTGTGCGGCGGGGTGATTTCGAGGGCGCGCTCGATGTGGTCCACACCCTGCGCCAGCGCACGCCCGAGGATTTCGACCTGCTGTATACCGAAGCCGAGATCAACTTCCGCGCCGAACGCTTCGAGGCTGCCCGGAATCTTCTGCTGGAATACATCAACGTACAGACCCAGCGCCGGCAATCGGTCGACGACAGGGTGACCGACGCCATGGGTGACACCTCCGACGCCCGGCTGATGCTGGTAAAGATTGCGGAAAGGCAGGGCGACATGGCGGAAGCCATACGCCAGCTTGAACAGATCGACGACCCGTCGCTTGTCTTCCAGGCACGTATCCACAAAGCCGTGCTTGAAAGCCGTCGGGGCGATCTGGCCCAGGCCCGCCGCACCCTTGATACTCTCAAGCCATCCAATGACCGAGAGCGCGCTGTCATCGCGCTTACGATGTCGTCCATATTGCGCGAAGGAGGGCGCACCGAGCAGGCCGTCACGGTGCTCGAGGAAGCGGACAAGGCCCTGCCCAATACGTCAGAGATCAAGTACGACCTTGGCATGCTTTACGAGCGCCAGGGCCGCTACGACGAGTTCGAGGCAATGATGCTGCGCGTGATCGAGCTCAAGCCCGATGACGCCAATGCCTATAACTCGCTGGGCTACACCTTTGTCGATCAGGACACGCGCCTGGATGAAGCACGCGAACTTCTAGAGCGTGCGCTGGAGCTCGAGCCGGACAACCCTTACATTTTGGACAGTGTGGGCTGGTATTTCTATCGGATGGGTGATTACGAGTCAGCCCAGGAATATCTCGAGCGCTCCTACGAATTGATGTCCGCGGCCGATGTCGCTGCTCACCTGGGCGAGGTGCTCTGGAAGCAGGGCAAGCATGCAGAAGCACGCCGCATCTGGCGTGAAGCCCTTGCAAAGGATGCCGATAACGAGGTGTTGAATAAGACGATGAAACAGTTTGGAGTCTCGCCTTGATGCACGTTCCATTCCGCGCCGCCAGGCGTCGCCTGATGGCGGGCGGCCTGGGCCTGGCAACCGTGCTGGCCGCCGGTTGCGCTTCGCCGCCGCGTATCGGGGGTGAATCCTCCGGGCTGTCTTTCGATCGCACCGGCCGCTTTGCACTGCTGGTAGAGCATCGCGCGGCAGAGCAGGACGCCGTTCAGGGCGGCTTCGCCTGGCGGGACACGCCCTCGGGGCAGCGGCTGGACCTGGCCAATCCATTGGGCAATACGCTGGCCCGTATCGATCTGCAGCCGGGCAAGGCCATATTGACGCGCACCAATGGTACGGTCGAAGAAGCCTCCGACCCCGACGCCCTGGTCGAGTTGGTGTTGGGCAGCCCCATACCTATCGCCGGCTTGCGCTATTGGCTGCGCGGGAAGCTTGCGCCCGGCCCGACCGAACATGTCGAGAAAGACGACGACGGCCGGCTGTACCGCTTCGGGCAGCAAGGCTGGCGTGTCGAGCTTTCGCGCTATGACGAGCAAGGGCCTCGCTTATTGCGCTTGCGCCGTACCGAGCCCGCGCGCGACATCAGCCTCAGGCTGGTGGTGGACGGCGCGTAAAAAAGCCCCATGTATTTGAACGAGGTTCCCGCACCGGCCAAGCTGAATCTATTCCTTCACGTGACAGGCCGGCGCAGCGATGGCTACCATCTGCTGCAAACGGCGTTCCGCTTCATCGACTTGTGCGACACCCTTAATTTTGAACGCACGGACGACGGGGCCATCGTTTGCGAAAACCCAGTTCCGGGCTTGCCGGCCGAGGATGACCTTATCTTCAAGGCGGCGACCGCGTTGCGCCGGGCTACGAATGTGAAGTGGGGCGCACGCATTTCCTGCGTCAAGCGCATACCGGCCGGTGGCGGTTTGGGGGGCGGTTCCAGCAATGCCGCCACGACGTTAATTGCATTGAACCGGCTCTGGCAGACCGGCCTGAACCGCCGACAGTTGATGGAGCTGGCCTTGCCATTGGGCGCTGATGTGCCGGTGTTCATCTTCGGCCAACCCGCATTTGCCGAAGGTGTAGGCGAGATTCTGACGCCGGTAAATTTGCCAAGTCGGGCTTATTTGGTCGCCCGGCCGGCCCAACATGTGTCTACAGCCCACATTTTTACCGACCCCAACTTGACACGCGACTCCAAACCCATCAAAATATCGGTCTTTGCTGAATGGCTGCTTGAACAGCAACAAAGGCGACAGGAAAGACAGCTTTCCGGGCAGGCGGGGCCAGAACCATTTTTTGGCCACAATGACCTGGAAGCGGTTGTAAGGGCTAGGTATCCCACGGTTGAAAAAGCATTGGTTTTTTTAGCCCGGCACGAAATACCGGCTCGCATGACCGGTTCGGGCGCATGTCTTTTTGCCGAGTTTGTAACGCATGGTCAGGCGCTGCTGAAGCAAGAAAAAATTATCGGTAAAATACCGAACTGTGGCAACACGGTACCGGTCATCGACGCAACATGGGTTTGCCATGGATACATCGATCATCCGTTGCGGTATTGGACCAAAGATTAATTGGGGAATCGCCAAGCTGGTTAAGGCACTGGATTTTGATTCCAGCATGCGAAGGTTCGAATCCTTCTTCCCCAGCCATTTCCACGCAGCTCTGGTCAAAGGCCGGAAGCGCGTATCACAAGCTGTTGAGTCAGCGCGTCGCTCTGGCGCGCGTCAACAGCTTTATTATTGACGCCGCGGAATCCCATCCATCATGGCAAATGACAGATTCATGATCTTCACCGGTACCGCCAATCCCCGGTTGGCGGTCGACGTTGTCAATCATCTGGACATGTCGCTCGGTAAAATGACCGTAGGCCGTTTTTCAGACGGTGAAGTCATGGTCGAAATCAACGAAAACGTCCGCGGTAAAGACGTGTTTGTCCTCCAGCCCACCTGCGCACCCACCAACGACAACCTGATGGAAGTCATGGTCATGGTCGATGCGCTGCGTCGGGCTTCTGCCGGACGCATTACGGCGGCCATTCCCTACTTCGGCTATGCAAGGCAAGACCGCCGCCCGCGTTCGGCACGCGTCGCCATTTCGGCCAAGGTGGTTGCGAACATGCTGCAGGTGGTGGGGGTTGATCGTGTCATGACCATGGATCTGCACGCCGACCAGATACAGGGCTTTTTCGATATTCCGGTCGATAACGTCTATGCGGGCCCCATCCTGCTGGGCGATATCTGGCGCCGCAACTACCAAGACGTGGTCGTGGTTTCGCCCGACATCGGCGGTGTGGTGCGGGCCAGGGCGCTGGCAAAGCAGCTTGAGGCCGACCTGGCCATCATCGACAAGCGCCGTCCGCGTGCCAATGTGTCTGAAGTCATGAACATCATCGGTGAAATCGATGGCCGCACCTGCATCATCATGGACGACATGGTCGATACCGCCGGAACGCTGTGCAAGGCTGCACAGGCCTTAAAAGAGCGCGGGGCGAGCGCCGTTTACGCTTACTGTACCCATCCGGTCCTGTCTGGCGGCGCCATCACCCGCATCAACGAATCCGAACTCGACGAACTCGTCGTCACCGACACCATTCCGCTATCCGACGAAGGCGTTGCCTGCAGCAAGATCCGCCAGCTCTCTTGCGCCTCGCTGCTGGGCGAGACCATGCTGCGCATTTCCAACGCCGAGTCGGTAAGTTCATTGTTCGTCGAATAAAACCCATGCGCCGTCCCGCTGGTCGCGGCGGGAAGGCGAAAGCGCGCGGCGCCCATCGCCGCGTTTTTTAACGGGCATTTGCCCTTTGTGTATTGGAGTACTTCCATGAAATTCAACGCCACTTTGCGTAGCGTCCAAGGTACGAGTGCGAGCCGCCGCCTGCGCCACGCTGGCCGTGTTCCAGCCATTGTCTATGGCGGCACCGACAAACCCCTGAACATCGAGCTGGACCACAACGAAATCTTCCACGCGCTGCGCAAGGAAGCCTTCCATGCATCCATTCTTGATATGCAGCTGGATGGCAAGTCGCAGCCCGTTCTGCTGCGCGCGGTGCAATGGCACCCATACAAGCAGTTGGTTCTGCACGTCGATTTCCAGCGCGTCGTGGCCAAGCAGGCCATCACCACCAAGGTGCCTTTGCACTTCATCAACGGCGATGCTTCGCCCGCAGTCAAGATCAGCAAGGCCATCATCAGCCACGTGCTCACCGAGCTTGAAATCACCTGCCTGCCTGCAGACTTGCCCCAGGGGATCGAAGTCGACCTCATCAACCTCGAGGCCGGCGCCACGCTGCACCTGGCCGACATCGAGCTGCCCAAGGGCGTCACCTTTGTGGGTCTGGGCGAAGCAGCCAACCCCGCGCTGGCTACCGCTCTGGTCAAGGGCGGCGGTGCTTCCGCCAGCGAAGACGAAGAAGTTGAAGAGGGTGATCAGCCAGCAGCGGACGACGAGCCCGCAGCCGAGTAAGCATCTTCGGCGAAAGGGTTCTGCGCGGGGAAAAGCCGCGTTGAGCCCGGCGAACCCCCTTTTGGCGACTGCCATAGGGGGTTTGTTTTATTTTTGTTTTACGATAGGCGCTTTGTGTTCATGTCTGCTCAAGACGCCATCCACCTTGCGCACTTGCCGAAATGCATGCTGGCAACAATAGTCTTATGAAACCACCCATACGCCTCATCATCGGCTTGGGCAACCCGGGCCCCGAGTATGAAGCCACGCGGCACAACGCGGGCTTCTGGCTTGCCGACCAGCTGGCCGATGACCTGCACGCCTCGTTCACGCTGGAGAAAAGTTTTTTTTCCTGGGTGGCCAAGGCGCGTGTCGATGGCGAAGTGGTATTGCTGGCCAAGCCCGCTACCTTTATGAACCGTTCGGGGCAGGCGGCGGGCGCTTTGATGCGGTTCTACAAATTGACGCCGGCTCAGGTATTGGTATTGCACGACGAGCTCGACCTTATGCCGGGCCAGGTAAAGATCAAGCAAGGCGGCGGCCACGCCGGCCATAATGGCCTGCGCGACATCCAATCCGTTTTTTCCAGCGCCGATTTCTGGCGGATGCGCATTGGTATCGGGCACCCCCGCTCCCTGGGGCTGGCGCAGCAGGTTGTGGGTTTTGTATTGGCTCCGCCTCGACGCGATGAACTGCTCGAGATAGAAAAGGCGCTTGAGCGTAGCCGGGTTGTGGTTCCCGCCTTGCTGCGGGGTGAATTTGATCAGGCCACCCAGCAGCTTCACGGCGGTAATGGTGGCTAGCGCGACGCCCGCCGTCACGTTCCGCCAAGAGTGGCGCGACTTCCTGCGTTTCATCGTCAGGCCGGCAGTGTCTCCGCGGCTGCCCGGGCGCCAGCCCGGCAACGGCGAATGGGTGGATTGGTTTCCCGAGGTTTCCTTTACGCGGTTGCTGCGGTGGGCCGCCATGTTGTGGGCAATCAATCTGCTCTTCCTGGGGCCGATCGCGCTGGCGGCGGCCGGCGCCGGCGGCGCCGAACATCGTCTGAATCTTGCCAGCATTCCCTGGCTGCAGGCCCTGATCTGGGCTCCCGTCGTCGAAGAGCTCGTATTCCGCTACGGCTTGCGCCGTCCCGGCCGAGCCCTGTGGCTGGTTCCGGTGAGCGTGTTCGCCTTGTTGAACGGGCCCCAATCGCATACGGTGGCTGTGGTGGGTATTGTCGTCCTACTGTGTTGGTGGCCCAGCCTGCGTCGCAAGCCACTGGCATCCACCGCCCTGCCATGGCGGCTGCGCCGTCTTTATCTGGCGGGGTTTCCCATCATGGTGCATGGCTCCTGCCTGTTGTTCGCAGCGGTGCACCTCAATAATTTTTCATTGAATCAGACCCCGTGGTGGCTGATGCCGCTATTGGTTTTGCCGCAATGGCTCACCGGCCTGGCTCTGGCTTGGCTGCGCGTGCGCCGCGGAATCGGCGCGGCCATGCTGCTGCATGGCATATTCAATGGCGGGCCCTTGCTGGTGGTATGGCTGGTATTGCAATGGATGCCGTTGCCGCCAGGCTGACGCTGCATTGGCGTGGAGGCGGCTGTTCCGCGCTGCGCTATCGAGGCCGGTTGCCTTGCGGCCAGTTAAAATAAACCCTATTTGCTTGCGATTTCTCGCTTCATTCAACTTTCAGGATATCCATGGCTTTGCAATGCGGCATCGTTGGCCTGCCCAACGTCGGAAAATCAACTTTGTTCAACGCGTTAACCAAAGCGGGCATCGCGGCTGAAAACTACCCCTTTTGCACGATAGAACCCAACGTGGGCGTGGTCGAGGTGCCCGACACGCGGCTTGATGCGCTGGCCGAAATCGTCAAGCCCGAGCGGGTGCTTCCCGCCGTGGTCGAGTTCGTTGACATCGCGGGCCTGGTTGCCGGCGCCTCAAAGGGCGAGGGTCTGGGCAACCAGTTTCTGGCCAATATCCGCGAAACCGACGCCATCGTGCACGTGGTGCGCTGCTTCGAAGACGAGAACGTGGTCCACGTTGCCGGTCGCGTCAACCCGATATCCGATATTGAAGTCATCAACACCGAGCTGGCGCTGGCCGACCTGGCTTCCGCCGAAAAAGCCTTGCAGCGCCATCAGAAAACGGCGCGGTCCGGCGATAAAGATTCCATCAAGATGGTGGCCGTGCTTGAAAAACTGATCCCTGTCTTGAACGAGGCACGCCCCATCCGCTCGGCGGCGCTCGACGAAGATGAACTCGCCCTTATCAAGCAGTTTTGCTTCATCACCGCCAAGCGCTGCATGTATGTGGCCAACGTGCGTGAAGACGGCTTCAACGATAATCCCCATCTGGATGCCGTGCGCCAGTACGCGCAGGCCGAGAACGCCCCCGTGGTGGCCGTGTGCGCCGCGGTCGAGGCCGAGATCGCCGAGCTCGACGACGAAGACAAGTCTGTATTTCTGGAAGACATGGGCATGGAAGAACCCGGCCTCGACCGCGTGATCCGCGCCGCCTACACCCTGCTGGGCCTGCAAACCTACTTTACCGCCGGCGTAAAAGAAGTGCGGGCCTGGACGATCCGCGTCGGCGACACCGCCCCGCAGGCCGCCGGTGTCATCCACACCGACTTCGAACGCGGCTTCATTCGCGCCCAAACCATTGCTTATGACGACTTCATCGCATGCAAAGGCGAGCAGGGCGCCAAAGAAGCCGGCAAGATGCGGGCCGAAGGCAAGGAATATGTGGTGAAGGACGGGGATGTGTTGAACTTTTTGTTCAATGTCTGATGGCCCGCATTCGATTGTGTCAGCATTCGCAAGAACCTTGCGGCGTAGCCAACGTTTCAAGAATGGGGTAGTCAAATACTGGTAATGAGGTAATTTTCGAGACAATACCCTTTTCAATGACTATGATTGCCCAACTAGTTAGCTCTTACGTTTGGGTTGTTTTATTTACATATTGGAATATTGCTTCCTTGCGGAAGATTTTTATGCCGTTTACGCCGGTGCGCCTAGCATGAATTACAAGGCTTATTTCGAAGCTCAAAAAGCGTTGAAAGGGCTTGAAGATATAACGTTCTCCGATGATGAGGTAGATGCTTTTCTTCCTAAGGAACTGAAGCGGAAGTAACACATGACCAACAAACCGATCTCCCTCGCCTCCGCCCCACAAGACTACGCAGACTGGCTGGCTGAACTGAAAGGCCGCATTCATACGGCGCAGCAGCGTGCCGCACTGGCGATCAATCGGGAACTGGTAGGGTTGTACTGGCAGATCGGCCGCGACATTCTGGCGCGGCAGGCCATGCAGGGTTGGGGGGCAAAGGTGATCGATCGGCTGGCACATGACCTGCGTGCGGCCTTCCCAGAGATGAAGGGGTTTTCGCCGCGCAACCTTAAGTACATGCGCGCGTTTGCGGAGGCTTGGCCGGATGAATCAATTGTGCAAGAGGTGCTTGCACAATTGCCTTGGTATCACCAGTTGGCCCTGCTGGACAAGCTGCCCGGCCCTGAAACGCGTCGCTGGTATGCCGCCAAGGCCATCGAGCATGGCTGGTCACGCAACGTGTTGGTGATGCAGATCGAGTCCCGCCTGCTGGAGCGCAGCGGTTCTGCCATGACGAACTTTCCGGCCACCTTGCCCGCACCGCAGTCTGGCTTGGCCATCGAGTCGCTGAAGGATCCGTACCGCTTCGATTTTCTGGGTCTGGGCGAGGAAGCACAGGAACGCGAGATCGAAAATGCACTGGTGCAGCACGTCACCGAGTTTTTACTGGAGCTGGGCGCAGGTTTTGCCTTCGTTGGCCGTCAGTTTTTGCTGAACGTGGGCGGTGATGAGTTTTTCATCGACCTGCTGTTCTACCATCTCAAGCTGCGCTGCTACGTGGTGATCGAACTCAAGGGGGGTAAATTCAAACCTGAGCACCTGGGGCAGTTGGGTTTCTACCTTACGGCGGTGGACACACAAGTGAAGCATCCAGACGACGGCCCAACCATTGGCATGCTGCTGTGCAAAGGCAAGAACAAGGTGGTGGCTGAATATGCATTGCGCAACAACGCCCAGCCGCTTGGCGTCGCCGAGTATCAACTGGTTGAATCCCTGCCCGCCGAATTGCAGACCAGCTTGCCTAGCATTGAGCAGATCGAGCGGGAACTGACAGGTCATGCCAGCGACGACGTGAAGGAGTGAAACTTGACTCATGCCGCGCTCCCAGCGCAACAGCCAGAACCGCGTGGCGCGGCTATGGACCACCGGCGTATCACCCTGAACGTTCGTCCTGGAGCCGATACAGGCAGACGGGAAGCCATCTACCGACGCTGGCAACGATCCTTGTTGCACGAAGCGATTCCGCCTTTGATTGCGCATTGGGAACAACGCATCGGAGTGAAGGTGGAAGGGTGTTTTTTACAGCGCATGAAAACCAAGTGGGGCAGTTGCAATCATTTGCGGGCTCACATTCTGCTCAATGCGGAGCTGGTCAAAAAGCCCCGTGACCTGCTCGAATATGTAATCGTGCATGAGATGATTCATCTGATCGAGCCGACGCACAGTGAGCGCTTCATCATGCTGCTGGAAAAATACTATCCAGCTTGGCGGGAGGCTCGTGCGGAATTGAACTCCCTTCCGCTGGGGTAAGCAGTCTGAGACACTATTGGCGACGTAAAACGTTTACTAAACTTGGGGCAAGCCCTAAGTGGCACGCTTATTTTTTTCGTGCAACAATATATTAGTTGAAACATAAACTATTCTCGGAGATAACCCCATGAAAATGCTTACCAAGCTAGCCGGGGCGGCCCTGGCTGTCGGCGCACTATTCGCGGCAGCCCCAGCCAGCGCAGACGAAGTCGTGCTGCGCGCTGTCAGTTCATTCCAACAAGGTTCGCTTATCGAGCGTCCGTTTGCCCGCTTTGTTGAGAAGGTCAACGCCGAAGGCAAGGGCTTGGTAAGAATCAACTACATGGGCGGGCCTTCGGCCATGCCGCCTTTCGAGGTCGGCAACTCGGTTTCTTCGGGCGTCATTGATATGGCGTTTGTAACCGCAGCGTTCTACACCAACCTGTTGCCTGCAGGCGATGGCCTGAAGCTCACCGAGCTCTCCATTCAAGAACTGCGCGAAAACGGCGGCTGGGAATACATCAACGAGCTGCACAATAAAAAGATGAACAGCTGGTACCTGGCTCGCACCGGCGACGGCAACCCATTTCATCTGTATGTGAACAAACCGGTCGAAAAGGCCGATCTTAGCGGCCTTACCCTGCGCGTAACGCCCGTTTATCGTGCGTTCTTCGAAAAGCTTAACGCCAGCAGCATTCAAACACCTCCCTCCGAGGTCTATACCGCACTCGAGCGCGGCGTAGTCGACGGCTACGGCTGGCCCATTCAGGGCGTGCTCGACCTGGGCTGGCAAGAGGTCACCAAGGCTCGCGTCGACCCCGGTTTCTACACTGTCGACGTCAACGTCTTGGTCAACCTCGACAAATGGAAGTCGCTCTCCGACGAGCAGCGCGAATTCCTGAACAAAATGGCCATTTGGCTCGAATCCACCAACGCCGAGAATGCCGAGATCAACAAGGAAGAAGCCAAGAAGCAGGCTGATGCCGGCATGGTCGTGTACACCATCGAGGGCGAAGAGCGCGAGAAATGGCTTGACACTGCTCGCGAAGCCGGTTGGGAACAGGTCATCAAGGCCGCACCCGACGACGGCCCGCGCCTGCGTGAACTGCTTACCAAGTAAAATTAACTTTTCGTTCCGGCTTTATTCAGGATACGCATGACGGCGTCAAATTTATTAATCGTGCGGGCCTACGATTCATTAATCGGAGGCCTGGCCGTCATCGGGGGGGCGATCTTCGGGTTAATGGCCTTTTTTATCGGCGCCGACGTGGTGGCACGCAACATGTTCGGCGGCGGCCTGGCCTGGGTGATCGAAACCCTCGAGTACGCCATGTATATTGCGACCGTCTTCGCAGCACCTTGGGTGCTTCGCGAAGGCGCTCACGTTTCCGTGGACGTTGTCACGGGCAACCTGCCCGAGCGCCTCAGGCGCATGGTCAACACCTTCGTTAACCTTTTGGGCGCGGTCATCTGCTTCATCATCTGCTACTACAGCACCATTGCCACGGTGGCGGCATTCAACCGGGGCAGCATGATCTACAAAACCTTCACCATCCCCGAATGGTCCATCAACGCCTTCGTGCCGTTTGGCATGCTCTTGGTGACCATTGAATTCCTGCTTCTTATGCGCAAAGAGTTTCGCCTTTTGTCGCACGCTTCCGCCAGTTAACCAGACACCCTCCCAATGGATTGGATTTCCTCACTGCTGTTGCTGACAGGATTACTCATCTTCCTGCTCATGCTGGGCCTGCCGGTCGCAGTAACCTTTTTTGGCGTCAACGTCATAGGCGCCTTTGTATTTCTTAATGGCGAGATAGGCCTTATCCAAATGACCCGCAACGTGGTCACGGCCATCACCCATTACAGTCTGGCGCCTATCCCGCTGTTCATTCTCATGGGCGAAATCCTGCTGCATTCAGGCATGGCTTTCAAGGCCATCGATGCAATCGAACGCTTGATCAGCCGGGTGCCCGGCCGCATGGCGGTGGTTACAGTGGCGGCGGGTACGGTGTTTTCGGCGCTGTCCGGCTCCAGCATCGCCAACACGGCCATGTTGGGCCGCTCGCTGCTGCCTGTCATGCTCAAGCGCGGCTATCACACCACGCTTGCCATGGGGCCCATCATGGCCACGGGCGCCATAGCCATGCTCATACCGCCTTCGGCGCTGGCCGTGCTGGTGGGCAGCCTGGCGGGCATGTCCATTTCGCGGTTGCTGCTGGCCGGTATTATCCCCGCGTTGCTGATGGCCTTCCTGTTCTTTGTCTACATCATTGTGCGGGCAAAGCGCCGGCCTCAAGACGCACCACCCGATGAACCCGTGCAGCGCACGCGCTCCGAACGCTGGCTTCCTTTCCTGATCTACGTCGTGCCGCTTTCAGGCATTCTTATTGTGGTGGTGGGGTCGCTGGTCTTGGGCGTTGCAACGCCCACCGAGTCTGCCGGGCTGGGGGTAATCGCTTCGTTCCTGGCTGCGCTATGCTATCGCAGCCTTACCTGGCAGGGCATTAAAGTAATGCTGGCGGAAACCGGCAAGACCAGCACGATGATTCTTTTCATCATCATGGCATCCACCACCTTCAGCCAGATTCTGGCGTTCTCCGGCGCCACCAGTGGCGTGGTCTCGGTGGTTACCAGCCTGGGCGCCGATCCGCTGACAGTCTTGGTCATGATGATGATCGTCCTGCTTATTCTTGGCTGTTTCGTCGACCAGGTCAGCATGGTGATGATCACCGTGCCGCTGTTCATACCTATTGCAAATGCGGTGGGCATCGACCCGATCTGGCTGGGCGTCATCTACCTCATCACGATGGAGATGGGCTTCCTGACCCCGCCGTTCGGCTTGCTGCTGTTTGTCATGAAGGGTATTGCGCCGCCCGATATACGCATGTCGGTCGTATACAAGGCGGCCGTGCCATTCTTGGCAATCGAGATGTTCGTGTTGATCCTGGTCGTGTTCTTTCCCCAGATCAGCTTATGGCTGCCTAGCCTGATACGCTAAACAAAGGGGGCTGCAAAGCCCCCTTTAGCTTGCACGTAACCGCGTCTCGGCCGAAAATGGCTCTATGACGTGTGTACAGCGGGGGGGTGGGATGCGCGTGTTGGTCATCGGCGGTACCGGGTTCATCGGGCAGCATCTGGTAGCCCAGCTCGTCAAAGAGGGCCATGTGGTGCATGTGCCCACGCGCCGCTACGCCAAAGGGCGCGATCTACTGGTGTTTCCCGCCCTTACTCTTTTCGAAGTCGATGTCCACGCCGACGCCGATCTCGAGAGTCTGCTGGCCCACGTAGATGTAGTGATCAATCTTGCCGGTGTCTTGCACAGTAAGCGGGGCAAGCCCTATGGGCCGGAGTTCGAACGCGTCCATGTCGAGCTTCCGCGTCGTATCGCGGCGACATGCCGCAAAATGGGTGTGCCGCGGCTACTGCATGTCAGCGCCCTGGGTGCCGACGCACAAGGCCCCAGCGCTTATCAGCGTTCCAAGGCGGCCGGCGAGGCGGCGTTAAAGTCTGAATTCTCTGCGTATCCCGAAGGCAACTACACAATTTTCAGGCCTTCGGTTGTCTTTGGCCAAGAAGACAGCTTCATGAATCTGTTCGCAAAGCTGGCGCGTTGGCTGCCTGTAATTCCACTTGCACAAGCGAAAGCTCGTTTGCAGCCGGTTTATGTTCGCGATGTTGCAAGGGTAATGGTTAACTCGCTCGAAAACTCGCTCACTTACAGAAAAACCTATGTCGTTGCAGGTTTGTCGCAGTACAGCCTGGCCGAGCTTGTGAGCTTGGCGGCGCGCTGGAGCGGCCGGCCGCGGCCTGTGCTTGCGATGCCCCGGTTTATTGGCTACCTGCAAGCCATGTTTTTTGAGTTATTGCCGGGCCAACCCATCATGTCGCGAGATAATCTAGATTCTTTGCGGGTCGACAACACAAGCGACGAGCGCATGGCGCCCGAGCTCGGGGTGGTGCCCACGCCACTTGAGTCGGTTGCGCCCATCTACTTGCGAAAGCGCAAGCCGTAACTGGCAGCTCGCCGCTGGGCAGGCTGCCTGAAACCCTAGTCCACCGCCTTGACCATGTCTTCAAGCACCTTCTTGGCGTCGCCGAATACCATCATGGTCTTGTCCATGTAGAAAAGCTCATTGTCGAGGCCGGCATAGCCTGCCGCCATGGAGCGCTTGTTGACGATAACCGTGCCGGCTTTGTAGGCCTCTAGAATGGGCATGCCCGCAATGGGCGATTGCGGGTCGTTTTTGGCGGCGGGGTTGACCACGTCGTTGGCGCCCAGTACCAACACAATGTCGGTCTGCGAGAATTCGCCGTTGATGTCGTCCATCTCGAAGACCTGGTCGTAGGGCACTTCGGCCTCGGCCAGCAGCACGTTCATGTGACCCGGCATGCGGCCGGCCACGGGGTGGATGGCGTATTTGACCGTGACGCCTTTTTCGGTGAGTTTTTCAGCCAGCTCTTTGAGGGCGTGCTGGGCGCGCGCCACCGCCAAGCCGTAGCCCGGCACGATGGTTACGGTTTCGGCGTTGCTCATCAAGAAAGCCGCGTCATCAGGGCTGCCCGATTTAACGCTGCGCTGCTCTTGCGAACCGCTTTGAGCCGGGCCGCCTTCCGAGCCGAATCCGCCAAGAATCACGTTGAAGAACGACCGGTTCATCGCCTTGCACATGATGTACGACAAGATTGCGCCTGACGACCCCACCAACGAGCCCGCAATGATGAGCATGGGGTTGTTGAGCGAGAAGCCGATGCCCGCCGCCGCCCAGCCCGAATAGCTGTTGAGCATGGACACCACCACCGGCATGTCGGCGCCACCGATTGGAATGATGATGAGCACGCCCAGGATGAACGCCAGCACCGTCATGATGATGAAGGGCGTCCATTGCTGGGTGAACATGAACCACAGGCCGCAGGCCAGCATGAAAAGGGCCAGCAGCAGGTTGAGCATGTGCTGGCCCTTGAAGACCACCGGCGCGCCCTTAAACAGCCGGAACTTGTATTTGCCCGACAGTTTGCCAAAGGCGATGACCGATCCCGAGAACGTGATGGCGCCAACAAAGGTTCCAATGAATAGTTCGAAACGGTTGCCAATGGGCAGGCCTTCGCCTTCGGCGGCAATATTGAAGGCGTGCGGCTCGGCCACGATGGCCACGGCGATGGCCACCGCCGCCAGGCCGATCATGCTGTGCATGAAGGCAACCAGCTCGGGCATTTTGGTCATTTCGACCCGCTTGGCCATGACGGTGCCGATGACGCCGCCGATAAGCAGGCCAAGCACGATCCAGCCCAGCCCGGCTGCGGTTGCGGTTGCGCCTTCAGACAGACTGACGATCAGCGCGGCGGTGGTCAGCACGGCGATCGCCATACCGACCATGCCAAAAACGTTGCCCCGACGCGAAGTGGTTGGATGAGAAAGACCCTTGAGCGCCTGGATGAAGCAAATGGACGCCAGCAGGTAGAAGAAGGTGACGAGATTGATTGAAATCACGATTTTCCTCCGGCCTTCTTTTCTTTCTTCTTGAACATCTCGAGCATGCGCCGTGTGACGAGAAACCCCCCGAATACGTTGACGGCGGCCAGCGCCACCGCAAACACACCCATGAAACGGGCCAGGTTGCCTTCAGTGAGGGCGGCGGCCAGCATGGCGCCTACGATCACGATGGCGGAGATGGCGTTGGTGACCGCCATCAGCGGCGTGTGCAAGGCCGGCGTGACGTTCCAGACGACGTGGTAGCCCACATAGACGGCAAGCACGAAGATGATGAGGTTGAGCAGGGTTGGGTTGATGGCGTCCATCATGCGCTCCTGAGTACATTGCCGTCGTGGGTCATTAGGCAGGCCGTGACGATTTCATCCTCGCGTTGTATGGCCAGCCCGCCCTCGGCGTCGGTGATCAGCTTTAGGAAATCGAGTACGTTGCGTGCATACAATGCCGAGGCGTCGGTGGCCACCATGGCCGGTAAATTGCTGTAGCCCACCAAGGCCACGTCGTGCTTGACAACGACTTTGTCGATCTCGGACAGCGGGCAGTTGCCGCCGCGCTCGACCGCCAGGTCGACAATAACGGAGCCGGGCTTCATGGCCTGCACGGTTTCCTCGCTGATCAGCGTGGGGGCGGGGCGTCCGGGGATAAGGGCTGTCGAGATGACGATGTCGGCCTGTTTGCAGCGCTCGGAAACCAGCGCAGCCTGGCGCGCCATCCATGCAGCCGGCATCGGTCTGGCATAGCCGCCCGCGCCTTGAGCGATTTCACGCTCTTCGTCGGTTTCGAAAGGCACCTCGATGAACTTGGCCCCCAAGGATTCGACCTGCTCTTGCGCGGCCGGCCGTACATCCGAGGCCTCGACCACAGCACCCAGGCGTTTGGCGGTGGCGATGGCTTGCAAGCCGGCGACGCCGGCGCCCAGCACGACGACACGCGCCGCCTTGAGCGTGCCCGCTGCCGTCATCATCATGGGAAAGATGCGCCCATATTGATTGGCGGCCAGCATCACGGCCTTGTAACCGGCCAGGTTGGCTTGTGATGACAGAACATCAAGGCTTTGGGCGCGGGTGATGCGCGGGGCCGCCTCGAGGGCGAATGAGGTGAGGCCGGCCTGAGCCAGCGCGGCGAGGCCTTCTTGGTTGAAGGGGTCGAGCATGCCTACCAGTACCGCGTCGCGCTTCGTGTGGCCCAGTTCGGCCGACGAGGGGGCGCGCACCTTCAATATCAGCTCGGCGCCCAAGGCATCCTGGGCGTTGCCGACCGTTGCCCCCACATCGGTATAGGCCTTATCAGGATAGCTGGCCGCAAGGCCGGCCTTGGTCTCGATGACGACGCTGTGCTTGCCCGCAATGTATTTTTTGACGGTTTCTGGCGTTGCGGCGACGCGAGTTTCGCCCGCCGTGCTTTCGCGCGGAATGCCGATCAGCATGATGTTGTCTCCCCGGTTTTTCTGGCTTTTGCTGCGTGTTTTTTAAGCGTTAACTATAACCGAAGCGAAGGGCCCGGCCGCGAGAGAGAGTTTTCGGCCGGGCCCGCGGTGGCTGGTCTAGCCTTTGCTGGCTTCCAGCGCCTGCGAGATATCGGCCAGAATGTCGTCGATGTGCTCGATGCCGATCGACAGGCGGATCATGTCTTCACCGACTCCGGCCGAGGCGAGCTCTTCGGGGCTGAGTTGGCGATGCGTGGTGGAGGCCGGATGGCAGGCCAGCGACTTGGCGTCGCCAATGTTCACGAGCCGCAGAATAAGCTGCAAGGCATCGATGAAGCGCGCGCCCGCCTCGAAGCCGCCCTTGATGCCGAATGACAGGATGGCGGCCGGCTTGCCGCCCATGTCGAAGTATTTTTTGGCCAGTTCGTGCTCGGGATGGTCGCTTAGGCCGGCGTACTGCACCCAGCCCACCTGCGGCTGGGCCTTGAGAAACTCGGCCACTTTTTGCGCGTTCTCGACATGGCGTTCCATGCGCAAGGACAAGGTTTCAATGCCCTGCAAAATAAGGAAGGCGTTGAATGGCGATAGCGCTGCTCCGGTATTGCGCAAAGGAACGACGCGGCAGCGGCCGATGAAGGCGGCCGGGCCCAGGGCCTCGGTATACACGACCCCATGGTAGGAAGGGTCGGGCTCGTTGAGCATGGGAAAGCGCTGCTTATGCTCGGCCCAGGGGAATTTTCCGGAATCGACGATGGCCCCGGCTAGCGTCGTGCCGTGGCCGCCCATGTATTTGGTTAGCGCGTGCACGACGATATCGGCGCCATGTTCGAACGGACGGCACAGGGCAGGGGAGGCCACGGTGTTGTCGACGATTAACGGCACGCCATGACGGTGGGCGGCATCGGCCAGCGCGCGGATGTCGACCACATTGCCGGCCGGGTTGCCGATGGTTTCGCAGAACACGGCCTTGGTGTTTTCGTCGATAAGCGCCTCAAGGGCCGCGATATCGTTATGAGGCGCAAACTTTACCGTAATGCCTTGACGTGGAAACGTATGGGCGAACAGATTGTAGGTGCCGCCATACAGCTTGCTGATCGAGACGATGTTGTCGCCCGCCTGGGCGATGGCCTGTATGGCGTACGTGATGGCCGACATGCCCGAGGCCACCGCCAGCGCGCCCACGCCGCCCTCGAGCGCGGCGACGCGCTCTTCAAGGATGGCGTTGGTGGGGTTGGTGATGCGGGTATAGATATTGCCGGCCACCTTAAGATCGAACAGATCGGCCCCGTGCTGTGTGCTGTCGAAAGCGTACGAGGTGGTCTGGTAGATGGGCACGGCCACCGATTTGGTGGTGGGGTCGGGCTTATAGCCGGCGTGTACGGCAAGAGTTTCTAGTTTCATGCGTGTTCTTTATGGACGGAAATGGAATCGGTGCTGCATGGCGGCGGAAGCGCACGGTTTACCATACCGATTGGAAACCTCGCTATGGAAGATGAACCGAATCGGGCTTTGTGGGTCTTATACGAAAACTATAAGATAGCGTATTTGCAACTGTTAAATTACAGCTGCTAAAACTCATGTTGAAAATTTCGTTGAACGCGCCCGCAGCCTTGCGCTGATCGGGTAGGTTAGCATTCACTATATCGATTGTGTCATACGCTGGGGTAAACCCCAGCTTCTTTGAGGTAGCAAATGAAAGTTGGGCTCAGACGTGTGCTAACGGGCATAGCCGCACTAGTGGTCCTGGCACTGGGAGCCTTGGCAATTTTCCTATGGACCTTCGACCCCAATGCCTACAAGGGCAAGTTCGAAGAGTTCGTCCACGACCGCTATGGCCGCACCCTCTCTATAGAAGGTGACATCGAACTGTCGCTATTTCCCCGTATCGGCCTGTCGGTGCAAAACGTCTCGCTGTCCAATCCGGATGCACCTGACGATTTGTTCGCATCCATGGACAGTGCGCGGCTTGCGGTCGCCATCTGGCCCTTGCTGTCCAATCGCTTTGTCGTGGATCACGTGGCAATCAGCGGCTTCAAGGCGTGGATTCGTCGCGACGAACAGGGTGAATACAATTTCCACGACCTGTTCGAAGGTGTGGCAGGTCCATCCGAGCCAATTGCCTTAGCTCCAGACCCGGGCCCCGCTGCCGAGCCGGAGCCTTCGGTGGTGGTCGTTAAAGAAGCTTTCGCCCAGCCCTTGACCGAAGGCGGCACACTGCCTGCGCGGCCCCGCAAAGAAGCAGCACTACATGTCGATATTGCGGGCCTCGAGCTAAAAGGCGGAGAAATTCATTACCTGGATGTCAAGCGGGCCAAGGCGGCAAGGCTGGTCAATTTGCAGCTCAATACGGGCCGCATGACCTTCGACCAGCCTTTCGATGTTTCCATGCGGGGTGCGCTGCAGGGCGAAGACCCGCGCGCCGATGCAACCATTGAGGGCCAGGCGCTCGTCAAGATCGACCCATTGCTTGAAACCTATTCTGCCCAGAAGCTGAATGTACAGCTTAGCGGCGCAGTGGGCCCGCTGGATGCCAAGACGGTCACCCTGCGCGGTAATTTCGCCTACAACGGCTATTCGCGCATGCTTGACGCCAGCGGGGTCGAAATGCTGGTGCAGGGAGCCGTTCAGGGAAACCGCAGCATCCAAGATCTGAACGCCACATTGACCATGCCACGCCTAAAGGTCGACCAGACTCATTCCGAGTTCAATATCCAGAGAATGTCGTTGCGCGCGACGGGCACGATGCCGGACAAAACATTCGACGTGGCGTTTGATGCTCCGCGTCTGTCGATCTCGCCCGAAACGGCGGATGGCGAGCCAGTGGCGGGCACTGTAAAGCTAGAGGGCAGGCAAACGGTGGGGCTGGCGCTAAGCATGAACGGGCTTGGCGGCAATGCCTGGAATCTTTCCCTGAAAGAACTGAAGGTCGACGGCAACCTCAAAGACGGCGAGCACGTGATGCTTGTCAATATGTCCACCCCCGTGCAATGGGACGTCATCAACGAGAAAGGCACGTTCTCGGCCATCAGGGGCGATGTCGCCATCCAGAATACCGAAGAACCCGCCAATACCTTTGAATTCCCCCTTATCGGCAGCTTGCATGCCGATCTGATGAAGGACGAAATAAGCAGTGAAATCAACGCGGTGCTAAACGGTGCTCCGTTGAATTTCAATTTGAAGGCAACCAATCTGTCCGACCCCAAGCTGCAGTTCGCCTTGCAGGCTGAGATGCTGGATTTCGACAAACTTCTTCCGGCGCCTAAACCAGCGCCCGCCGCCGAGCAGCCCGACGCCGAAGAAGCCGACAAGACCGAGCAAGCCGCCGAGGCACAGAACGAAACCCCCGACAAGGCCGAAGCCCAGCCTTCGCCCATCGATCTGACTCTGCTCAACAATATCGATGTCGAAGGCACGATCAAACTGGGCGGGTTGAACATAAGCGGCGTCGAGGCCACCGATTTCAACATGTCGGTGGCGGCGCGCGACGGCAAGCTAAACCTCAGCGGGATATCCGCCAAGCTTTACGATGGGTCGCTTGTCGGCACGTTCAGCGCCACTTCCCGGAACCAGTTCGCCGGCAAGTTCGATCTGACACAGGCGTCCATGGGGCCTTTGGTGCGTGCGCTCAGCGGCAGCGACCGCCTTAGCGGCAAAGGCAATGTGGCCATTGACCTGAAAAGCGAGGGCTCAACCCCTGCCGCCTTGAAAGGGGGCCTAAACGGCAGCGCGAGTTTGCAGCTGCGCGAGGGCGCCATCCGGGGTATTGATCTCAATCAAACCTTGGCTCAGGTAGGAGGCATCCTCACCACTGTGCTTGGCGGCGAAGGCCCCAGCCTTCCCACCGCATTCAACTTGGGAAGCCGCACCAGTTTTGATTCGCTGGATGTTTCGTTGGCTATCAAGAACGGCGTGGCAGACGTTCGAAAGCTTGATTTGCGGTCTCCCTTGCTGCGCATCACGCAAGGCAAACCGGCCAGCATCAACCTGGTTCATAACAGTCTTGATCTGTTGGCCAATGTTCGGGTGGTCCGAGCCGGAGACGATAGTGTCAATTTGTCCGCTCTTCGGGGCATGACCGTGCCAGTGCGATTCGCAGGGCCGCTCAATGGCCCTCGCATCGACGTTCAGTGGCAAGACATGGGCGGCAGCCTGGTCAAAGACGCCATCCAAAGGGGGCTGACGGATTTGGTTGGCGGGCAAGGCAACGCCGATCCTGCTTCGGCAGCTGAACCGAACCCGGCCGCGCCGCTGGTCGAAGACCCGGTAAAAAGCCTGGGCAAGACCCTGAAGGGCTTGCTCGGGGGTTAGAAATTCGCCCAAAGGTTGAATATGCAGGCGTCGTTGACGCGGGGTTAGGCCGGAAGCCCGGCCAGGCGCTGGAATTTGCTCATTAGCGTGTCGGCGTCTTCTTTATGTGCCGGGTCTATCTCGATGCACTCTACCGGGCACACCACCATGCATTGGGGTTCTTCGTGGTGCCCGACACACTCGGTACAGAGATCGGGGTTGATCTCGTAAATTTCAGCGCCCATGTAGATGGCGGTGTTCGGGCATTGGGGCTCGCAGACATCGCAATTGATGCATTCGTCGGTGATACGCAACGCCATGGTCGTTCCTGCTGTCAAAAGTAAGGTCGGGCATGCCGCCCGTCGGCGTGTTTG
Organism: Pusillimonas sp.; assembly: GCF_044464525.1. Classification (NCBI taxonomy): domain Bacteria; kingdom Pseudomonadati; phylum Pseudomonadota; class Betaproteobacteria; order Burkholderiales; family Alcaligenaceae; genus Pusillimonas; species Pusillimonas sp. Next base: position 46,969 of record NZ_JBIQLE010000013.1, on the reverse strand, counting down.
AATAGCCGCGCCTTATGGGCGCCATAATGCCGGGCCGCTGGGTAGGGCCCGGGATGAAGGAAGTTCCATTTTAGTCTTGTTGGGCGATCTAAGCCAACGCGCGTCGGTTTCCGTGGCTAACCACGGTGACTGCCCGGCGTTCGGCTTGGCTTTCGCTGCTTAGGCGTTGGGCTGAGACTCGCGTATCGCTTTGGCTTTTTCGTGCAGCCAGCGCTCGACCGACGGAAACACGAACTTGCTGACATCGCCGCCCAATATGGCTATTTCGCGAACTATCGTGCCGGAGATAAACTGATACTGGTCGGAAGGCGTCATGAACAGGGTTTCCACCTCGGGCAGCAAGTGCCTGTTCATGCCGGCCATCTGGAATTCGTATTCGAAGTCGGAAACCGCACGCAGGCCACGCACGATCACGCGCGCATCCTGCTCGCGAACGAAATCCTTCAGCAGCCCGGCAAAGCTCTTGACCTCGACGTTGGGGTAGTGGCCCAGCACCTCTTGGGCGATCTCAACCCGTTCGTCGACTGTGAAGAACGGCCTCTTGGCCTGACTGTGGGCTACCCCAACAACGACATGATCGAACAGGCTGGCGGCGCGACGGACCAGATCTTCGTGACCACGGGTGAGGGGATCGAATGTTCCTGGGTAGACGACGGTTATCATGAGGCTTCCGTTGGGAAAGAGGTTGCAGAGGACGAAAAAGAGGGATTATTGTCTTTTTCTTGCGGTGCAGCAAACTGGAGCAGGCCGAAATGCACATGCCCGGCCTTGCTTTGGCGAACAACCGTGTATTGCGGCGGTATGTCGGGGGGCGCTTCGGACTCAATGTATATCAGCCCGCCCGGCGTTAGAAATTCGGGTATTTGCCCCCATAACCGCTCGAGCCAACTTTGTCCAAAGGGCGGGTCAAGCAACACCAGATCATAACGCGTGGCGTCCAGGCGACGGGCGACTATGGATGCATCCCCGGCGTGTATACGCACGTTCTTGGCGCCGAGCTTGGTGCGCAACGCTCGCAAGGCTGCTGTGGCCGCAGGGTTGTTCTCGACCATTTGAACGTGAGCGACACCGCGTGATGCCGCTTCGAAACCCAAGGCGCCGCTGCCTGCGAAAAGGTCCAATACCTGCTTATCGGAAAACTGCCCGCCCCACAGATGGTGCAGCCAATTGAACAGCGTTTCGCGCACCCGGTCGGGCGTTGGACGCAAGCCTGCCGCCTCGATCACTGGAATTGGGGTGCGCCGGTAATCACCGCCTACAATACGGACGATATGTTTTTTCATGTTGATGTGGGTTGCCGTACCGCTCAAAGCCATTTTTTACTAGTGTAAAGCCTATGTTCAGTTTTTTTAAAAGAAAGAAGGCGCCTGAAGCCAAGCCAACTGCTGAAGAGGCGTTGCTCGACAAAGGATCGGAGCATGCTGCGCCGCCTGCCGAGAATGAGGCTGGGGAGCATGAGCGCGCTGCTTCCCCCGGTATCGAGCAAGCTCAGGTCTCAGGCGCCGTTGAGGCGAGCGTGGACCAGCAGGCGGCGGAAGATGCGGCGCGCTTGAGTGCCGCCCGGGCAGAAGAGGCACGCATCGAAGCACAACGCGTCGAAGCCGAACGGGTCGAGGCCGAGCGCGTCGCGGCAAAGGCTGCGGAGACAGAGCGCATCCGGGCGGAGCAGCTTGCAGCGGAGCGGGCCGGGGCGCAGCGTATCGAGGCGCAACGCGCCGAGGCCGAGCGCGTTGAAGCTGAACGAATCGAGCTAGAGCAAGCGGAAGCCGCCCGCCAGGCGGCCGAGTCGGCTCCGGCGTCGGCCAAGACATCGTGGCTGTCCCGCCTGTCGAGCGGGTTGTCTCGCACGGGGCAAAGCATTAGCACGCTTTTCGTAGGCGTGAAAGTCGATGAGGCGCTTTTCGAAGAGCTTGAAACTGCCCTGATCATGGCCGATGCCGGGGTGGAAGCCACTAATCAATTGCTGACGGCTTTGCGCGCCAGGGTGCGCAAGGAAAAAATCACCGACGCCGCCAAGGTAAAGGCTGTTTTGCGTGAAGTATTGGCCGAGCATCTGGCCCCCCTCGAGAAGCCTTTCCCCATCGACCAAGCGTCGCCGCTGGTTGTCATGATCGCTGGTGTCAACGGCGCCGGCAAGACCACATCCATCGGCAAGCTTGCCAATGCATTCCAGCGCCAGGGCAAGAGCGTTTTGCTGGCCGCCGGTGATACGTTCCGCGCGGCTGCGCGCGAACAGCTAATCGCCTGGGGTGATCGCAACAACGTAACCGTCATCGCCCAGGACGGCGGCGATCCCGCCGCGGTGGCGTTCGATGCGGTAAATGCCGGGCGTGCGCGCGCCGCCAACGTAGTGATGGTGGATACGGCCGGCCGTCTGCCCACCCAGCTTCACTTGATGGAAGAACTCAAGAAGATCAAGCGAGTCATTGGCAAGGCCGATGGCCAAGCTCCTCATGAGGTGTTGTTGGTGGTGGACGGCAATACCGGACAGAACGCCATCTCGCAGATTCGCGCGTTTGATGCGGCCATCGAATTGACCGGTTTGGTTGTGACCAAGCTTGATGGCACAGCCAAAGGAGGCGCGCTGGCTGCGGTGGCGGCCGGCAGTCAGGGCGTCCGGCCCGTGCCCGTATATTGGATCGGTGTGGGCGAGGGCCTGGAAGACCTCCAGCCTTTTGTTGCGCGCGAGTTTGCCATGGCCGTTGTTGGAGATTGACATTGCCTGAGTCGGACTGCCCGCAGACTGACCCAGAAACAACCCCGAATCATTATGAAACCCCAAGGCGCCATGAAACCCAAGGGCCGGGCAAGGCTTGTGCCCGTCTCAGGCGCCGCTGGTTTCCAGCCTTTCAGAGTCGCCCAGGTGAACGAGCTGTTTCAATAAGCCAAGCAGTATCAGTTGGAATTCAGGCCCTGCGGCAATGGCTTGTAATTGGTCGGGACGCTTGCGGGCGAGCGCTTGTGCAATGGGCGGCTCGATGTCGGGGGCCAGGGCCGGATACCGCTTCCAGCAAGCGCGCAAGCGCCGGATACCCAGTTTCAATTGATGAAGCTGTGCGGCGCGGTCTTCGTCGCTGACGTTTCGCGCATCGACGCCGGCAAGCAAAGAGGCGTTGGCCATGATCTGCACCAGGCTTTCGCCCACATGGGCGATGTACCGTTCGGACACCGTTGCATTAGCGGCCACGTTAGGCCGCTTTGCGCGGCGAGCCTCGAACAGGGCCGGCGGCATGGCCGCCGCCGTTGCGGGGGCGGGCTCCAGATCGGCCAGCCGGTCGCCGCGCTGGGCCTTGCTGCGTATTTCGAGGATGAGGCCGTGCCTGGATAGCCACTCTTGTGCCAGGTCGAACAGCGCGCTCATGTCGCCCGACACCAGTTCAAACTCCACCTCGCAAACAGGAAGCGTCCAGCCCTGGGCAAGGATGGCGCCCTCGTCATAGGCGATCTCGATCAAGGTGCCGTCCCGCCCAGCCTGTGCGACCAGTCTTTGGACGTCGGTCTCGTAGCGGACCTTGAGCGGCTCATTGAGCTTGGCGAAGAAATTCGCCAGCGGGCCCTCTTTGTAAAGAGTGAGATCGATCTGGGCGTGTGGGCGCGGGTGGTTGATTTCGATGCGGGAAAGCGGGTCGTGACCAGCCGCCTTCAAGGTTTGCACCCATTGGCCGCCTTCGCGGCGTACACGAAGTGCGATGCCGGCCCGGGCCAGGGCTCGCGAAGCGGTATCAAAATAGAGGGCGCGCAGGGCAATGCCATGCGCCTTTTTGCCGTGCATGGCCGCTGCAATTCCAGCCTTGGCGGCGCTTGGGACGTACAGGCAGAGTTCTCTTTCCATTGGCCAATAATACCCGCGTACCATTACAGCAAGAGCGGTTTCTTCATTACAGCAAGAGCGGTTTTTTTCCGGTGCGGGCGGGGCGGCTTCCATGCGGGGGCCGCACGCTGCACGTTTAGCCGGTTCAGGCGACAATACGGGATAATCCGCCTCATCCTGGCGTTAAAATGAACGGTCTTTCATTGAGTCTTTTGTCATGAGCAATTTATCCGAGGCGCACCCCGATAGCGCGCAAAGCTACGATATCGCGCCCGTTCCGGAAATTATCGCCGAACTGCGTGCCGGCCGCATGGTCATACTGGTCGACGAAGAAGATCGCGAGAATGAGGGCGACCTGGTCCTGGCCGCCGAGTACGTCACGCCCGAGGCCATCAACTTCATGGTCACCCATGCTCGCGGGCTGGTGTGCCTTACGCTTACCGAAGAGCGCTGCCAGCAGCTTGATCTGCCCCTTATGGCCAGCCGCAATGGGGCCCGTTTCGGCACTAATTTCACGCAGTCCATCGAAGCAGCAGAAGGTGTGGAAACCGGCATATCGGCGGCCGACCGCGCCCGCACCATTCAAGTGGCCGTAGCGCGTAACGCCAAGCCATCCGACCTTGTCCAGCCCGGCCATATCTTTCCGGTGCAGGCAGTTCGGGGCGGCGTGCTGGTGCGCGCCGGCCACACCGAGGCGGGTTGCGACCTGACCGCACTGGCCGGGCTTACCCCCGCAGCCGTCATCTGCGAGATACTCAAGCCCGACGGCACAATGGCGCGGCTTCCCGACCTCATGGTTTTTGCGCGCGAGCATGGCCTCAAAATAGGCACCATCGCCGACCTCATCCAATACCGCAGCGAACACGAATCCATGGTCGAGCGCGTCAATCAGCGCAGCCTGCTCACCCCTTGGGGCGAGTTTCAGGCCATTGCTTATCGCGACCTGGCTTCGGGCGCGCCGCACCTGGCGCTGGTGCACGGCGATATTTCGCCCGATTCCGAGGCCCTGGTCCGTGTGCATGAGCCCACCACCATGCTCGACATTTTGTCGGCCGATCCCACCGCCCATAGCTGGACAGTGCCCAGCGCCATGAAAGCCATCGCCGCCGCGCCCGCCGGGGTGATGGTACTGCTCAATTGCCATGCCTCGGCCGATTTGCTCTTCGATCAGTTCGATGCCTGGAACAAGCCTGTTCAGCCTACTGCCGCGGCAGACGGGCAGCGCTTCGATCTCCGCACTTATGGCATTGGCGCCCAGATACTTCGCGATCTCAACGTCGGCCGGGCTCGTCTGCTGGCGCGGCCCCGAAAAATGCCCAGCATGGCAGGCTTTGCCCTGACAGTGACAGGTTACGATAGTGAACCCACCCCTTCCGACTAAAAGGAAATCCAGACATGAACCCTTATACCTTAACGCCAGATCTAAACGGAGAAGGCCTGCATTTGGGCATTGTCCGCGCGCGCTTCAATGAAGAGATCGGCCTGGCCGAACTGGATGCTTGCCTGGCCGAATTGGCCGAACTGGGTGTTGACGAGCGCGACGTCATGGTGGTCACGGTTCCCGGCGCGCTCGAGATGGGTGTGGCGCTGGCGCAAATGGCTGAAACCTTCGAGTTTGACGCCCTTATCGCCCTGGGCGCGGTAGTGCGCGGTGAAACCTATCATTTCGAGATCGTCAGCAATGAAAGCGCTGCCGCCATCAGCCGCGTCGCGCTAGAAACCGGCATCCCTGTCGCCAACGGCGTGCTTACCACCGAAACCGAAGAGCAGGCCAACGCGCGTGCCGCGGAAAAAGGACGCGACTGCGCCCGTACGGCGGTTGAGATGGCCAATCTGGCGGCGGCGCTCGAACCCGAGATCGACGACGAGGATGACGATTACGACGAAGACTTCGACGACGAGGACGAAGATTTTGACGAAAAGTAAAGCGGCGGGTGGTGCAACCCGCGCCAATACTCGCAGTGCGCGCCGCCGGGCGCGCGAATTCGCCTTGCAGGGCGTATACGCCTGGTTGTTGCGGGGCGACGAAGGTTTGCAGGAAGCAGGCGCAATCGACGCTCATCTGCGCGACGACGAAGAGTTCCCCGAAGCGGATGCCAACTGGTTCAAGACGCTGCTGCACGGTGTGCTGCGCGAGGCTCCCACCTTGCGTGAACGTTTTGCTCCCTATCTCGACCGGCCGCTCGAAGAGCTTTCGCCCATCGAGCACGGCATTTTGCTGATAGGCAGTTACGAGCTTATCCATCACGTTGAAGTGCCGTACAAAGTAGCCATCAACGAGGCGGTCGAGCTGGCTAAATCGTTTGGCGGCACCGATGGCTTCAAGTTCGTCAACGGCGTACTCGATCGCATGGCGGCCGACGTTCGTTCTGCCGAGGTGGAAGCCGCGGCGCGTCAACGCAGAGGCGGCTAGCGCCTCGCGTGGCAGGACGGCCATTGAACGAATTCGACCTCATCCGACGCTTTTTTTCTCGTCCTGTCCCCCCTGGTTATTTGGGCGGGGGCGACGACTGCGCCCTAATGCCCCTCGATGCGGGCAAACAGCTTGCCATCAGTACCGACCTGCTCATTGAGGGCCGGCACTTCCTGCCGGGCGCCGACCCGGCCGGGTTGGGACACAAGGCCCTGGCTGTCAATATTTCCGATCTTGCAGCGATGGGAGCCAAACCGACAGGCTGCGTGCTGGCATTGTCGCTTCCCGACATAGACGAGGCCTGGCTAGCTGGTTTTTCCGAGGCCTTCTATCGCCTCTCCGACGAGACTGGGTGCCCCCTGATAGGCGGGGATACCACTCGAAGCGAAAGTATTGTCATCAGTGTCACCGTGTTCGGACAGGTTGACCCCGCGCTGGCCCTGCGTCGCAATGCCGCCCGGCCGGGAGACGAAATCTGGCTTACCGGCACATTGGGCGCCGCGCACGTAGCGCTTCAACTGCTTACCGGGGCCCTGCCCGAGCATCCCGCTTTGCTGGCCGCAACGAGGCCGGCGCTCGAGCGCCCCAGCCCGCCCTGGCAGTTTGCGCAGGGCCTGCCAGGCTTGGCGCACGCCGCGTTGGATATCTCCGATGGCTTGCTGCAAGACCTGGGCCATATTCTGAAGGCCAGCGGCTGCGGCGCCACCTTGCGTTATGCTGACTTGCCGGTACATGCCGCGTTGGCGTCGCTGGACGAATCCATACGTCGTGAAGCTGTGCTGGCGGGCGGCGACGTTTATCAATTGTGCTTCACGGCCCCGGCCAAGCACCGCGACGAGATCGAACGGTTGGCCGATAAGCTGAAGGTTCAAGTGAGCCGTGTCGGTACGATAGACGAAGGCCGGAACTTGACGGTTCGGGATAGCGCCGGCGAAATTCTTCCCTTGTCCTCCCGGGGATTTGATCATTTTTCCTGAGCAGATGCCTACTATTCCACCTGAGTCTTCCGGCGCCGGCCCCGCACAGTCCTTGACGCTTAAATGGGTTTTCCGTTCTCCGGCCCGCGCCGTAGCCTTCGGCCTGGGCAGCGGCCTGCTGCGTCCGGCGCCAGGCACCTGGGGCACTGCCCTGGGCTGGTTGCTGTGGGTTCTGGTCGTATCGCGGCTGTCTGATGTGGGTATCGCCGCCGTATTGGCAGGGTCGTTCGCGTATGGTTGCTGGGCATGCCACAAGGTCGGAAAGGAATTGGGCCGGGCCGACGACAGCGCCATGGTGTGGGACGAAATCGTGGCCTTCTGGCTCGTGCTATGGCTGATGCCTGAAGAACTTGGCATTCAGGCCGTGGCATTCGTCATCTTCAGGCTGTTCGACATAATCAAGCCGCCGCCCATCCGGTACTTTGACAAGAAATTCAAGAACGGCCTGGGGGTCATGTGGGATGATATTCTCGCGGCGGCCTATAGTTTGCTGGTATTGGCTGTACTGGTACGCCTGGAGGTCTTATGAGCACCGATCAAACCCTCGACGCAGCACGACAACTGGGCAAGCTGTTGTCCGACCGCAACGGGATGCTGGCTTGTGCCGAATCATGCACCGGGGGTCTGCTCAGCGCCGCGATCACCGACGTGGCGGGGTCCAGCCAGTGGTTCGAGCGCGGGTTTGTCACCTACAGCAATGCGGCCAAGATAGAGCAGTTGCGAGTCAGTGTCGATACGCTCGAGCGTTTCGGCGCGGTCAGTGAAGAAACCGCCATGGAGATGGCCGGCGGCGTGCTTGATGCAAGCCATGCCCAGTTCGCCGTGTCCACCACCGGCATCGCGGGCCCCGGCGGGGCGGTGCCAGGCAAACCGGTAGGCATGGTGTGTTTTGGTTTTGCCCAGCGAAGCGGGCAAGGCATCACGACGCGGGCGGTCACCAGGGTGTTCGATGGCGATCGCGCCCAGGTGCGTGCCCAGGCGGTATTGTTCGCGCTGCACACCGCGCTGGACATCATTCAGCCCCAGTAAGCGGTTTTATAGGGCTGTGCGTGCCGTATTGATGGCATCCCGCGTGTCCAGTGCCGCCTTGGCGGCCGCTTCGCGCCAATCATCCCCCGCGCCTGCATAGATGATGGCGCGCGAAGAGTTGATCATCATTCCCGTGCCTTTGCGGTCACAGCCCGCCTTGACTGCGGCGGCGATGTCGCCGCCCTGGGCGCCAATGCCGGGTACCAGCAATGGCATGTTGCCTACACGCCGGCGTACCTGGGCCAGTTCTTCCGGAAAGGTGGCGCCCACCACCAGCGCGCATTGGCCGTTGCGATTCCAGCGTTCGGCCACCAGTTCGGCCACCTTCAGATACAGAGGCTCTTCCGACTCCAGTTGTAGCGCCTGCAAGTCGGATCCTCCTTTATTCGAGGTGCGGCAAAGAACGATCACGCCTTTTTCTTCCCACGACAGATAAGGCTCGATGGAATCAAATCCCAAATAAGGGCTGACGGTGACCGCGTCGGCGCCAAAGCGCTCAAACGCTTCACGCGCATATTGTTCCGCAGTCGACCCGATATCGCCGCGCTTGGCGTCCAGAACCAGAGGCAACTGCGGGTATCGTTCTTGAATGTAGCGGCACAGCTCTTCGAGCTGGTCCTCGGCCCGTTGCGCGGCGAAATACGCGATTTGCGGCTTGATACCGCAGGCATAGGGCGCGGTTGCGTCGACGATGCCGCGGCAAAACTCATAAATTGCATCGGGACGGCCATGCAGTTCGGCTGGAAAACGCATGGGGTCGGGGTCAAGCCCCACCATGAGCAGCGAGTTTGCGTGGTTCCAGGCGGAGTCGAGCTTTTGGATGAAATTGGTCATGGGTGATGTGTAAATTTGGATTTTTTGATGCGGCTGGAGTTCACGCAGAGGAGGAGCCCAAGCCTGTCAGCACCGCGATCCAGACGATGGCGGCACCGATGATGGCCAGCATGACGGCAGCACTGCCGAGATCTTTGGCCCGGCCTATCAGGGGGTGCTGCTCTAGTGTCACGCTGTCGGCGACGGCTTCGAGCGCAGAGTTGAGCAGTTCGACGACCAATACAAAAAACAAGGTGGCGATAAGCAGGAGTTGCTCGGCCAGAGTGTTGCCTGCCCAAATTGCGACCGGGACCAGCACCATGCATAGCAGCAGCTCTTGGCGGAAGGCAGCCTCGTGCTTTAGCGCGGCGCCCAACCCTTGCACTGAGTAGCGTAAGGCGTTGAACAGGCGAACCAGGCCGCCGCGGCTTTTAAAACGAGAATGTTGTTGCGTCATGACGCCGTTCTTTAAGGGGCCGGACAATGCCGGAACAAATGCATTGTATTCAGAAAACGCCAAGTGCCCTTCGAGCCGCCAAGGCCGCTTGTGCTTCCAGCCCGGCTGATGTGTCACAAGAGCCGGCAAGGCGAAGCCGCTATGGTCCCACAATCAGAGTGTATCCCGAGCCACAGGCACCCAAAAAAAGCCCTCGATTGCTCGAGGGCTTGCCGTGCATGTCAACAAGGCGCGGCGGTGTTTAGAATCGCCACTGCACATTGACTTTGGCGGCGTGCTCGCGGTTGCCGCCGCCCAGTTGAGCGCCGTATGACAAGCCGGCCGTGGCATTGGCCGAGAGCGAGACATCCGCCGCAAGCTCGACCAGCGCGGCATTGCGGGCAATAGGTGCCCCGGCTACGGCAAACTGTTGGCTGCCCTCGAATGCAAGCGTGCGCCGGGGGGCAAGGTTGCCAAAGGCGTGACGCCATGCCACCGAGGCATGCAGGCGCCCTTGGGTTTGGCCAAGTTCGAAGCCTGTACTGGCGCGTAGCCCCAGTGTGCCGGCGGTGGTGTCGTAACTTTGGCTGGAGGCGGACAAGGCCGTGGGGCCGCCCGATTCTTCAAATCCGCGCGCGCGGGTATTTATCCAGGCGAGCCCTGCGAAGGGTTCGATTGTTGCTTGGCCGACAGGCAAGGCGTAGCCCAGTTCGCCGAAGACCTGGCTGGTGTGGGCACGGTAGTCGGCTTTTAGTGTGTGGCGCCAGTCGGCTACGGTCGCATGGCGGCGGCTGTCGATGTCGTGCCTGCTATAGGCGCCGCCCAGCATCAGGTTCAAGCCGCCAGTGTCAAGTGCATAGGTTTTACCGGCGTACAGCGCGGCGCTGTATGTCGTGATGTCGGCCTTGCTGTCGCGGTCATCGATACGAAGCTTGGCGTCGGTAAAGCCCAGGGCAGCGCCGATGCGCCATCCTGCGCCCACATGGTAGTCGCCGCCTACGAATACACCGCCCGTCGATTGCTTGAGCGATGCCGCGTTGCCGTCGCTGGTCAGGGTCTGCCAGTTTCCGGCCACCTCGGCCCACAAAGGCCGGGCGGCGGATTGCGGCAGGCTCGACGCGGGTAGGGTCGAAGTATTCGCTTGGGCCAGCGGCGCACCGGGCAGCAAGCCCGCGGCGAGGTTTTTGCGCATGTGCGACAGAGGCCTGCTGCGTATTGTGTTGCTGCCGGCCTGCACAGCCGACATGAGGCTGGCGTGTACTTCGCCCGACAGCGAGTCGAAGACGCCGGCCGGCGCGCCTTCCGGAAGATTAAGAATGCGCTGGTACAAGGCATTGCCGCTGGGCAGGCTGGATAAACCGTATGCCGTTGCCCGTTGGTTGGGCGTGTGCGCAAGCGATTCGAAGCTGGAACCATTGAGCTGCAAACGCAGGTCGATGGTGTGGTTTTCGTAGTCATAGGCCAGGCTTGGCGTCAGGAAGGCCAGGTTCGACGTTACTTGGTCAAAAGCCCCTGTCAGGGCCGTGTCCGCCGAAAGGACACGGTAGCTGGAATCGGGGGCATACAGGCCGTTGGCCCCTACATGTATCACCGAGCCGCCTTGCAGCGACGCAGTGCCTGCTACCCTGATCAGGTCAGAATCGGGGCCATCAGGGCTGACCTCAACGTCGTAGCGTGAACCCGGCTCGAATGTCAGGTCGCCGGTCACCGTCAAGATGCCGATGGAATTGCCCGGAGCGACCGTGCCGCCGGACTGGATCGTGGTCGTTCCCACTTGGCCCGTACCGCTCAAGGCGCCGCCATCGGCCACCGTCAGCGTGCCGCCCAGGCGGCCGGCTCCGTCGGCGCCGCCCACCGAGAGCGTGCCTTCGTGCACGGTGGTATGGCCAGCGAAGCCGCCGCTGTCGCCGGGTAGCCGCAAGGTTCCTTCACCTGTTTTGTGAACCAGGCCTTCGCCTTGCAACGCGCTGATGAGTGTGGCGTCGCCGGCCTCGTTAAAAGTGATCGACCCGTCGGCGCCTGTTGCGGCATACCCTCGGAAACGATCGGCGGACGTGATCAACCCGCCTTCGTGGATATACCAGTTGAGCGTCGAGGTTCCCGTCAAGGTCAGCAGGCCGGCGCCTTCCTTGATCAGCGAGGCATAGGGGCTTGGCGCTCCGGTGATATTCCCTGCGAACCGGGCGTCATGCTCTTCGACAAACGTGACGGCGGCCGTGTCGTCATCGGCGATAAGGATGTTGCCGCTGATCGAGCGACTGTTGCCGATCAGTTCGCCCTCGCGAACAATGGTGTTGCCGTAGGCATTGTCGCCGGTCAGACGCAGGTTGCCCCGACCCAGTTTGGTCAAATCGCCGGCGCCACCCAAGTTACCGGAGAAGGTAACGGTTTCTTCGTCGAGGCTGTTGAATTCCATGTCAAAGCCACCGCCTTTTTCACCCAGGGTGACTGCACGGCCGGTTTCGCCAAAGTTCGAGTCGGTGATTCGAAGCGTGCCGCCGTTGAATGTCAAAGGACCATCTGCGTGGCCTAGATTCGCGTCTGATGCCACCGAAAGCACGCCGCCTTCCAGGCGGGTGCCGCCGGCATAGGTGTTGGCCCCGGACAGCGCCACCGTGCCCTCTTGCGTCTTGGTGATGCCTCCAGCGCCTGTGATCTGTGTGGCGATGTGCGCTTGGTCCGCCAGCATGCGAATCTCGCTGCCGCCCGTAACGGTTTCCAGTGAGCCCGTTCCTTGAAGCCGGTAGCCGTTGTCGACAAACTGCAAGCCTTCAAAGCTCTGTGTTCCCTCGACCGAAATCGTGGCCCCCATGTGGCTGCCGGTGTCTTTGAAGACCGCTTCATGGCCGCTCCACACTACCGGCGTTCCGGCTCCGTCATTGCGCCATGACAAGTTCGTGTCATTCCAGGTTCCGTCGCCGCCTTGCCAATGCTGCTGCGGGCCGTGAGCGCCAAGCGAGGCGAAAGGAGCCCCATTGCCTCCATTGCCGAGGGTGTTAGCCGTAGCCAAGCCGGGAGCCAGGCCCAACGCCAAAGCGGCAATGGCTGTGCTGCGCTTTAAAAAGCGCTCAGTGTGGGAGACCGGGCTCTTGCCGGCCTTGCCTCGCATGCGGCTTAGTTCGGGGACGGCCTGCATCACACCCAAAGTCTGGTTGAAGACGACGCGGTAGTAGTGATTCATTGCTTTTAGATTCCATTTTCGAGCTGCGGCGAAAGCCAGGCACAAACCTCGACGGCCTCGGCAGGATGCCTCATGAGGCGTTGCGGATACTTGGCTGTATTGCGTACGGATGGCTCTCGTTGCCAAACCCCGAAAGGGTAGGTTCAAACAGACGGGCGGCGGTAATCAAACCGTCCAATGGGGCCATCAGTTTGTTTCAAGAAGCGGCTTATGCTGGCCAGATGCGCCTATCAGGGTGACGAGGGTGATTAGAAGAAGATGGCCTGCGCTTATTCTTGCGTGGGCGCGAATCGAGCGGCCCGGTATTCTTGCGGGCTCACGCCAAAACGCCGTCGGAACATCCGGCTTAGGTTAGGCGCATCTTGCAAACCGCAGCTGTGCGCAAGTTGAGCAATGGGTATCGTGTGCGAAGAGTGGCGCAGCAAGCTCGCCAGCTTTTGCAGCCTCAGTTCTCGAATTTGTTCAGCAAGGCTGACGCCGTGTTCCGCCAAAGCGCGATATAGTGTGGCGCGCGAACAACCCAGGGCCGCGGCAACGGTGTGGCCGTTCAGATCGGCTGATGACAGATGCTTTCGGACATAGCGCTGGACGGCGACGTACAGGGCATGGAGCCGGTCGTGCGAGTGGTGGCCGGTGAGGGCGTTTTCCAGCACACCGACCGCCAGCGCTTCTGAAGCTTCCAGATAGCTATAACGTTCTTGTTCGGTGAGGCGGCCGCTTAAGTTTCGAAACTGAGCCAGTTGGCTTGCCAGCAAGCCGCCCAGCGCTGAACGGGAAAGTGCTTTATGTACCTGGCTGGGCGCCAGGGCGCGCGGGATCATGTTATGCGAATAGGCGCGCGGTAGATTGATCTGAATAAAACGTGACTGATGGAAGCTGATTCGATTGGAACGCGTGCCGTCAAAAAGAAAGAACTGCCCTTGGTGGATAGCGGTGTCTATGTCGTTTTCGTACTGGCAGACGACCGAGCCGTGCATGACATAGATCAGCGCCAGTTTGTCGGTGTCGTGCTTTTGTATGCCGCGCCTGGAGTGCGCTCCGTGGAAATCGTCCAGTTGTGCGTCGTGGAGCTCTCGAGTGCCAAGTACCAACGACGTGACATGGCCTTGAAAGTCTTGGCATTGCCTGGCATTGGGCGCTGCCGCTTCAAAATTCGACAAGAGCGGCCTTAGCCAGTGCTCGTAGCGCTGGGTAGCGGGCAGAACCGAAGAAGAAGCCACCTGATACACAAGGTCGGACGATGACGCGGACATGATTGGAACCCCGGTTGGTCATGCCAATGATCGGGCTCATCATAACAACCGCGCTCTACCCAGACAACACGCCCCATTTTGAATCTGCAAGCGCTGCAGTTTCATGAGCCTCGGGCTCGAGCAGGATGTCGTAGGCTGACTCTTTCCCTTGTCGGGCGAGTAGGGAACTTGCACCCTCTGGTGGGCGCGCCATAAAAAAAGCCCTCGATTGCTCGAGGGCTTGCCGTGCATGTCGACCAGGCGCGGCGGCGTATAACTTGGGTGCGAGACCCCTGCCGCCGGCCTGGAGATGACCGGGGCTTAGAAACCGCCCATGCCACCCATGCCGCCCATGCCACCCATGTCGGGCATTGCAGGAGCAGCCTTGTCGTCAACGATTTCGGCCACTGCTGCTTCTGTGGTCAGCAGCAGGGCTGCAATCGAAGCGGCGTTTTGCAGGGCAGTGCGGGTGACCTTGGTGGGGTCCAGCACGCCTTGCTCAACGAGGTCACCGTATTCGTCGGTGGCAGCGTTGTAGCCGTAGTTGCCTTCGCCTTGAGCCACATTGTTGACCACGACGCTGGGCTCTCCGCCGGCGTTGGCAACAATGGTGCGCAGGGGGGCTTCAACAGCGCGCAGGATCAGCTTGATGCCGGCTTCCTGGTCGATGTTGTCACCCTTGACCTTGGCGATTGCAGGCTTGGCGCGGATCAGTGCAACACCGCCACCAGGAACAATGCCCTCTTCGACAGCTGCGCGCGTAGCGTGCAGGGCGTCTTCGACGCGGGCTTTCTTTTCCTTCATTTCGACTTCGGTAGCAGCACCAACACGGATCACTGCAACACCGCCGGCCAGCTTGGCCACGCGCTCTTGCAGTTTTTCACGGTCGTAGTCGGACGTTGCTTCTTCGATCTGAACGCGGATCTGCTTGACGCGCGCTTCGATCGATTTGCTGTCGCCGGCGCCATCGATGATGATGGTGTTCTCTTTGGCAACTTCGATGCGCTTGGCCTGGCCCAGCTCTTCGAGAGTAGCGTTTTCCAGCGAGCCACCGGTCTCTTCAGAGATGACGGTGCCGCCGGTGAGGATGGCGATATCTTCGAGCATGGCTTTGCGGCGGTCGCCGAAGCCAGGAGCCTTGACAGCCGTGGTCTTGAGGATGCCGCGGATGTTGTTGACAACCAACGTGGCCAGAGCCTCGCCTTCGACGTCTTCAGCAACGATAAGCAGCGGACGGCTCGATTTTGCAACTTGCTCGAGCACCGGCAGCAGATCGCGGATGTTGCTGATTTTCTTGTCGTAGATCAGAACGTAGGGGTCTTCCAGAACGGAAACCTGCTTGTCCTGGTTGTTGATGAAGTAAGGCGAGAGGTAGCCGCGGTCGAACTGCATGCCTTCGACGACGTCCAGCTCATTATCAAGCGACTTGCCGTCTTCGACGGTAATCACGCCTTCCTTGCCCACTTTGTCCATGGCGTCGGCGATGATCTTGCCGATGGATGCGTCGCTGTTGGCCGAGATGGAGCCAACTTGTGCGATTTCCTTGCTGGTGGTGCAAGGACGCGACAGTTTCTTGAGCTCTTCGACAGCTACGGAAACAGCCTTGTCGATGCCGCGCTTCAGGTCCATGGGGTTGATGCCGGCGGCCACGTACTTCAGGCCTTCTTCGACGATGGACTGTGCCAGCACGGTGGCGGTGGTGGTGCCGTCGCCGGCGTTATCGGAAGTTTTGGAAGCCACTTCTTTAACCAACTGGGCGCCGATATTTTCGAAGCGGTCTTTCAGTTCGATTTCTTTGGCAACCGACACGCCGTCCTTGGTGACGGTGGGGGAGCCGAACGAACGCTCGAGTACAACGTTGCGGCCTTTGGGGCCCAACGTGGTCTTGACGGCATTTGCCAGGGTGTTGACGCCGCGCACGATGCGTGTCCGTGCCTCGTCGCCGAATTGTACTTGCTTAGCAGCCATTGTTGATTCCTTGCTAGATTCGTATTCGTTTGCAGATTATTCGATGACGGCGAGGATTTCGTCCTCGCGGATGACGAGCAGCTCTTCGCCATCGACCTTGACGGCCTGGCCGGCGTACTTGCCAAACAGAACCTTGTCGCCGGGCTTCACGTCGACCGGGGTGAGCTTGCCGTCTTCGGCTTTCTTGCCGGGACCGACAGCAATGATTTCGCCCTGATCGGGTTTTTCAGCGGCGCTTTCCGGGATTACGATGCCCGAAGCGGTGGTGCGCTCGTTGTCCAGACGTTTGACGATCACGCGATCGTGCAAAGGACGCAGTGCCATGAAGGTACTCCTGTTTTCAAATTGATTGGAATTAGCTTAAGGGGTGGTTGTTAGCACTCTACCCCCTCGAGTGCTAATTATAGGGGCGATATGGAATACTTCAAGAGGAGGGGCGGTTTTTGTTACAAGTGCGGGCGCTCCCCAACTCAGTGGGTAGATCGGTACATCACTCCAAAGCGTTTTGCCAAGGCTGAAAGGCGCTTATCCAATGTCCAGAGCTCTGTTTGTGGCGTCATCATGGTCGAGGCCAATAGCAGCATATCAACCAGCCCGCAGCCCAAACCGTAAAATTTTTCGGATTCAATGAAGTCCAAGGTTTCTTTCAGGGTTGCTTGTTGGGAGTGCTGCAGACTATCGAGATAGACCAAAATACGTGCCCGATTGGGTGGGGTTCCACAGGCCAGCTCACCAAGAATCATGGGGTGCACCATTACCCGATCGCGCTCCAGCAAATAGACCAAACCCTGATTTTCGCGTCGGAAGTGATCGACCCATACCGAAGTATCAACCAATACTCCATTCATGCTTCGGAGGGCTGCTCTCGGCGACGCGGTATGTCAGACATCTGAGGCGCTGCCCCCCCGAGAGCCGCAAGCCGTTTCGCGGACTGTACACGCACGTACGTCTTGACCGCTTCACGAATAAGATCGGCTTTTTCGATACCTGGATCGGCTACTTGCAGCGCTCTTTCAAACAACGCATCGTCAATCGTTACTGTAGTTCGCATTTGTTGCCTCTATTGAAGCCGCATCAATATATGCATCATCCTACATCAAAACACTGTCTGCGCCTGCGTTTTCTTGAGCGCTGTATGATCGCAACACGTTCAGACGACTTGGGGCAGATTCACATTGAAGAGACTTTACCGAGCCCGATGATTGATTTCGCGCTCGTATACCCCGCATTGGTTTTAAGCGTTGGCTATCTGGTCCTTGGTCTCACGGGTTTTGGTTCGGCCCTTATTGTGGTTCCGTTGCTGGCCAATCGCTGGCCTTTGGCCGAGGTGGTGGCCATGGCCATTTTGCTTGATATCCCGGCCAGCATGCTGCATGGCGGGTTGAACATGAGGCAAGTGCAATGGGCAGAGTTGCGTCGACTGTTGCCTGGCATGGCGATTGGCGCTATTGCCGGTCTATGGCTGCTTGGCCAGCTGGACAGACGCTGGCCACTGTTCGCTCTGGGATGCTACGTGGTTTTTGTCGGCGCCCGCGCCTTGCTGCCGCGATCGCACGGGGCCGCGACGCTGTCGCCGGCGTGGGGTCATCCCGTGGGAGCGTTGGTAGGGCTCATTCACGTCATGTTCGCAACGGCCGGTCCGGTCGTGGTCACCTGGTTACAACGTCGCCTGGGAAGCGCGGCCGCCGTTCGGGCGACGGTTCCGGTGATCATGGTTTTGGTGGGCTCGATAGCTGTTTCAGTGTTGTGGACGTCTGGACAAGTTGATGCTGATGTTGTCATGTCGCGATGGCTGTACGGGATACCTATCGCCCTCGGAGGGGTTTTGCTGGGAAATCGCTGTGCCGCGCGGCTTTCGCCGCTAATGATGGAGCGCTTGCTTGCCGCCTTGTTGATGGTAAGCGGGCTATCGTTGATGCAGCACGTGTTCATCTGAAGACTCGCATACTTCTTAACCATGTCGGGCCAGAAGCAGCAGGTCGTGCCACGCATGGTCCGATTCGAACCCAACTCTATAATTTCATTCAAGGAGACTCATCATGAATAAGAAAATCATCGACCCAATCCCCGGCCTCTCGGCGGGCATGAAGGCGGCGCGTATTCCCATATCGCCTGTCGTGCGGGCCAACGGGTTTCTGTTTTTGTCGGGCATGCCGCCACTTAATCTCGAAACCGGCGACGTCATCCAGGACGCTGACATCAAGACTCAAACAAAGTTGTGCCTGGAAGGCATAAAGCACGTGTTGACCCATGCCGGGTCATCCTTGGACAAAATCGTCAGTATGCGTGTCTATTGCAGTGATCCCACCCAGTTCAAGGCCGTCAACGAAGTCTATAGCGACTATTTCCCCGAAGACCCTCCTTCCCGAACCTTCATACCTGTTTCATCCTGGCAAATGGGGTTCGAGATCGAACTCGAGTGCGTCGCGCTGGAGTGATGGCGTCAATTGCAGCGCCGGTACAGTCGATTCGTTGACAATGCCCGGGTGCGGCTTGGCCGGCGCGGCCGGCCAAGCCCGCTTTAGCCGGCCCGGTGCTTAATCTATATCAGCACATACTGTCTGCAGTTTCTGCAAAATCTCATACAGCTTGACCCGATCCTCGGTATCCAGAGCCAAAAGCAGGCGGGCGTGGCGTTCCCGTGCCAGCGGAATGACCTTGTCGACCACTCTGGCGCCCTTCGCCGTGATGTTGCATACCAGCGAACGGTCTCCTCTTTTCATGGATGCGGTGGAAACCAGCCCCTTGGCTATCAGCTCCTTGACGGTACGGCTGACGAGCGCCTTGTCGCTGGCTGAGATTTCAGCCAGTTGCTTCAAGGGGATGGAGCGATGGTGAGCAACGGTGGAAACCAGCCGCCACTGCGGCAGGGTCAGGTCGGCCGTGCTGGCATAGATGCTGGGAAAGCGTTTAAGGTGTGCCGCGATTCGCACGACCGGCACGGAAAGAAAATCTTCGACGGTCAGATTGGAGCCATCGGGTTCTATGTGCTCCCAGGGGCAAGGGACTGAAGTTTTTTTTACCACGGCCAAAGGTCGGATGAGGGAACATCGTCAATCGATGCTCCACAGGTTGAAAAAAGCGGGAGCCCAGCAGGAACGGCGCACCGAAGACAGCGGATGGTGCGACGCGTCTTGAAGAAAAACGGCAACGCCCAATTCTAGCCCTTGGGTATGAAAAATACTTTTCCAGGCAACTACCGCTGTATATCAGGATACTATTTACTCCTATCAAATTGATAAGTCAATAAGCGGTGATGCTAATTGATTTATCAATTTGATAGGCGCAAACTGGCTCTCGAATACGAAAATTTACTTATGTACGAGAGACGTCATGAAGAGTTTGACTGAGGAGCGCGAGGGCCTGGACGGTGCGTCCAGGCATTCCACGTTGGGCACAGAGGTGCCGCAAGTCAACCATCGCGCCAAAGTGGCGGGCCGGGCGATGTACGCCGGCGACATGAAGCTGCCCGGCATGTTGCATGGCGCCATTTTGCGCAGTCCCTACCCGCATGCGCGCATCGTCAGCATTGACACGGCGGCTGCGCGGGCCCTGCCTGGTGTCCGGGCTGTGCTGACCGGCGAAGATGCGCCTGATACGCCGTGGGGAGGGGGGCCTATAAAAGAGCGTTACATCCTGGCCAAGGGTGTAGTGCGCTTTGCGGGGGAAGAGGTCGCAGCGGTGGCCGCCGTATCTGAGGATATTGCACGAGACGCTCTGGACCTGATCCGCGTGGAGTACGAAGAGCTGCCAGCTTTGCTGACGCCGGACGAAGCGCTGGCGCCCAACGCGCCCACCGTGCATCCGGGCCGCGAAAACAACGTTGGCCATGAGATCAAGTTCAATCGAGGCGACGTAGAGGCGGCATTCGCCTCGGCAGACCTGGTATACGAAGCCACTTACAACACATCGCGGCAGTACCCGGGCTATCTCGAACCCATGGTCTCTGTGGCATCGTTCGAGGCGGACGACCGTCTCCACGTCTGGACGTCTACACAAACCGTTTTCCTGGCAAGGTCGCGCATCGCCAAAGCGCTCGAAATGCCTATTTCATCGGTGCGTGTTATTCAGCAAACCACCGGCGGCGGCTTTGGCGGCAAGATCGTCGAAGACGATAACCAGCTCGTTGCCGGCTTGCTCGCCTTGCATACCCGGCGGCCCGTAAGGCTGTTGAACAACCGCCTGGAAGATTTTTTGTCGTGCTGTACCAGCGTGCCCGAGCGCATCACGCTTAAGCTGGGCATGAACCGCGACGGCGTTATCGTGGCAAAGGATGTTCGCATCGTCGCTGGCTGCGGGGCTTATTCGGGCTTGGCCGGCGAAGTCATGCATGTGTCGGCCATGCGCAGCGACAATATGTTCCGCAATTCCAACGTGCGTTGCGATGCCGTGCTGGTTTACACACACACACCGCCGCACGGCGCATTTCGCGGTTTCGGTGGTTCGCAAATGCTATTTGCCCTTAATAGCCATATCGATACCATGGCCCGCGAACTCGATCTGGACCCAACGCTAATTCACGAGCGTAACGCGGTCGAGGCGGGCGACACCACGGTCCATGGCTGGAAGATCCACAGCACCGGTTTCAAGCAGTGTATTGCCAATGCTTCCGAGGCTATCGGCTGGGCCGCCAAGCGTGCCGCGCCTCGGGGCAGTGGTGTGCGACGCAAGGGCGTTGGCATGGCCGCGGCGATGCACGTATGCGGCAATCGCACCATGGGGAACTGGGACGGCTCCACCGTGGTGCTTCGAATCAACGAAGACGGCGGCATTACAGCCTTCAATGGCGAGTGCGACATGGGGCAGGGGGCCATGACGATGATCACCCAGATTATCGCCAATGAGTTCAAAGTCCCGCTCTCGCAGGTGCGTTTGCTTGCGCCCGACACTGACAGCGCGCCTTACGCATTGGGCTCTTTCGCGTCGCGGGTGACCATGTCGGCGGGCAACGCGGCAATCCGCGCAAGCCGGGCCGCCCACGACAAGCTCTTTGCCTTGGCGGCCGAGTTGCTGGATGCCTCGCCCGACGAGATGGAAATTATCGACGATGGCGCCGTGCGCGTGCGCGGTACCGAGCGAAGCGCCAGCCTGGCCGACCTGGGTCGCGCCCACGTATGGCGCCATGGCGGAGAAATGCTGCAAGTCACCGGCACGTGGGATCCGCCCACCGAAGAGCCTGATGCAGAGCTTTACGGAAACTGTGCGCCCACTCATTCTTTTTCCGCGCAAGCCGTTGAGGTCGAAGTGGATATCGAGACGGGTCAGGTTCGCGTGCTCGACAGCTACCTGTCCGACGATCTGGGCCGGGCCCTGAATCTGAGCGCTGTGCATGGCCAGGCTAACGGAGGCTGTGTTCAAGCCATCGGCTGGGCCCTGTATGAAGACCTCCAGGTTGAAGACGGCCGCATTGCCAATGGCAACTTCGCCGACTACACGATGGCCACGGCCGAGTCGGTGCCGATGTTGCGTGGCGGCTTTGTCGAATCCATGGACCCGGTTGGGCCCTACGGCGCAAAAGCCTCCAGCGAAACCCCCATTTTGATGGCCGCTCCGGCCATCGCCAACGCGGTTTACGACGCTGTAGGGGTGCGTATCCGTGACCTGCCGATCACCCCTGAAAAAGTGCTGGCCGCACTGCGGGCCAAGAAGGAACAAGGAGGCGCCGCTCATGCGTGACTTTCATTACCTGGAGCCGGCCTCCGTCGAAGAGGCCAGCCGGATGCTGGTCGAACTCGAAGATGAGGACCCACGGCTGAGTGCCGGTGGAACGGCCTTGATACTGACGATGCGGCAGCGAATGCTGCAACCCAGCCATCTGATATCGCTGGCCAAGATAGAGCGGCTGCGCGGCATAAAGTTTGACGCCGAATCCGGTTTGCGCATCGGCGCGCTGTCGCGGCATGCAGATATCGCAAATTCGCCTGTCGTACGCCAACATTATCCGGTGCTGGCCGGCATGGCCGAGCGCGTCGCGAACCCGCAAGTGCGTAACCAAGGCACCATCGGCGGCAATCTTTGCTATGGCGATCCTTCCACCGATCCTCCTGCCTGTTTGTTGGCTCTGGATGCATCCGTCGTGCTGGGAAGTTCGCGCGGCGAGCGCACTCTTCCCCTGGAAGAGTTCATAGTGGATTTTTTCGAAACCGCACTCGAGCCGGATGAGGTCTTGATCGAGGTTCGTGTTCCGCCGCTGCCGGCTGGCGCCAAGGGTATCTACAGCCGTTTCCTGCGTACCGCCGCCGAGCATCGGCCGTTGGTCAGCGTCGCGCTGGTGGCGCGCCCTGAAGGCGCCGAGTGCCGCGATGCGCGATTGGCTGTGGGTGCGTCGACCCCCATGCCGGTTCGTTTGCGCCGAGCCGAAGAATATCTTCAGGGTCGAGCAATAAGCATCCAGGCAGCAGCCGAAGCCGCGGATATAGCGGCTCGAGACATCGAGCCTATTTCCGACTCGCGCGGCAGTGCCGAGTATCGGCGCGACATGGTGCGCGCCGTGGTCCGCCGCAGCATTTGCGAATTGTTTGAATTGTCCATCGATGAAGGAGTCGGGACATGACCACACATCACATTGAATGCACCGTCAACGGTGAAACCCACTCGCTCGACGTACCCACAGGCCGGATGCTCTCGGATTTCCTGCGAGACGACCTGCACCTTACCGGCACCAAGCGCGGTTGTGAAACCGGAGTCTGCGGAGCCTGTTCCATTTTGCTTGACGGCGAGGTGGTCAAGTCATGCTTGATGTTTGCTGCGCAGGTTGACGGCCGCGCCATCACCACCATAGAAGGCCTGTCGCAGGGCGACCAGTTGCATCCCTTGCAAGAAAGCTTTCTGGAATGCGGCGGGCTGCAATGCGGCTACTGCACGCCGGGCATGATCATGGCGTCGTGCGATTTGCTGAAGCACAATCCGAATCCGGGCATCGAAGAAGTGCAGCGAGGCCTGTCGGGGAATCTGTGCCGTTGCACAGGCTATACCCAGATCGTCGAATCGATTCTGCACGCTGCAAAAGAAATGAATCATGGAAATTGAAAAAACACTGACCGTTTCAGCTGCGCGAGAGCGCGTATGGGCCATGTTGATGGATCCTCACGTGATGACGGGCGCCGTGCCGGGCATGCAGTCGATCGATGTCATCAGCCCGACTGAATATGCCGCGCTGATGAAGGTGAAAATTTCCTTCATCAGCGCCAAGTTCAAGCTCAACACCAAGATTGTCGAGCAGCGCGAGCCTGAGTATCTGCGTGCCGAGGGTACCGGAGAAGACGCTTCCGTGGCGAGCTCGCTGAAACAGACTACAGAGGTGTTCTTGAACGAAACGCCCGAGGGCGGCACTGAACTGAAGATCAGGGTGAACGTCGACTTGCTCGGGCGGCTTGGCACCTTTGGCCTGTCCGTCATGAAGACTAAAGCCGACCGTATGTGGGACGAGTTTGGGAAAAACCTGGCTCAGCGGATCGAGGGCGGGCCCGAGGTTGACGCTGCTTCTCCCGCTCCGGCTGAAAAGCCTTCCGCCGGAGCGGGCATCCGGCCCGATACATCGGCCCGGCCTCAGGTAGCCGCCGCCTCCGGCGGCGAGACGTCGCGGCCGATACAAGCTGAAGCGGCAACTGCCGACGCCAAAGCATCTGAGCAAGCCGAACCCAAGGGCTGGTTCTCCCGTTTATTGGGTGCTAACCGTGCCGTTGTCGGCCGAACGAATGCCAGTGCGTCGTCAGTGATACGGGTAGAGATCAGGCAGCTTGATCGCACTATATCCGTCGAATGGCCTGTAGAGGCTGCGGGCCAGTGCCAGGAGTGGTTGCGCGAGGTGCTTGCAGGCCGCAGTTGAAATAGCTGGTTTCCCGAAACGACTGGCGGACCGAGTCGATCGCACATCAACAAAAAGGTCCGAAAAAATCTCATATACGAGAAGAGGAGATAAATCATGTTTCAGCATTTTAAAAGAGGCTGTGCCCTGCGGCTCATCAGCCG
Source organism: Pusillimonas sp. (assembly GCF_044464525.1). NCBI lineage: Bacteria > Pseudomonadati > Pseudomonadota > Betaproteobacteria > Burkholderiales > Alcaligenaceae > Pusillimonas > Pusillimonas sp. The sequence continues at coordinate 23,138 of NZ_JBIQLE010000013.1, read as the reverse complement.
GGTCGCCATTGCAGGCCTGTTTGCCGCCGGAACGGCCGCACATGCGGCCGACATCAAAGTGGGCGTGATTCTGCCCCTGTCGGGCCCGGTTGCCGCCCAGGGTCTAAGCACCGTGGACGGCATCAAGGCCGGCGTCCAGTATCAGGATACGGTCAACGGCCATCAGTTGAAGATCATTCAGTTGGATGATGCGTCCAATCCTTCCATGACAACCCGCAATGCCCGTAAGCTGATCAGCCAGGACAAGGTCGACGTCCTGATCGGTACCAGCAGCGTTCCGGGCGCAATGGCGCTGGCGACAGTATCTCGTGAAGAGCAGACGCCTCTGGTTTCGTTCACACCGATCGAACTGAAGGACGATGCCGCGGCATGGGCCGTTACGACCACGCAGTCTGGTCATACCATGGTTTCGGCTGTGGTCGACGAGATGAAGCGCAACGGTGTCAAGACGGTGGGCTACATCGGGTTTGCCGACGCCTGGGGTGATGTTGCCTACGCTGCCCTGAACCAATACGCCAAGGAAGCGGGCATCGAAGTCGTGGCTAACGAGCGCTATGCGCGCTCCGACAATTCCGTCGCGGCCCAGGTGTTGAAAGTGATAGCCGCCAAGCCGGATGCTGTTCTCGGTGGCGGGGCTGGAACGCCAGGCGCCTTGCCATACATCGGTTTGCATGAGCGGGGATATAAAGGCGCAATCTACGGCACGCATGCCATTCTCAGCCCCGAGTTCGTCCAACTGGTTGGCGAGGCCGGAGAAGGCCTGATCGTACCGACAGGCCCCGCACTGGTGGGCGAGCAACTGCCTGCGGATAATCCCAGCAAAGAAATCATCGAGAAGTATTCCGCGGCCTATGAGGCCGTGCATGACGAAAAACCTTACGACGTGTTCTCGGCCTATGCCTTTGACGCGTGGCTGATTGTGGTTGAAGCGGCCAAGCGGGTGCCGGCCGATATCGAACCGGGTACTCCCGAATACCGTACCGCGTTGCGGGATGCCATCAAGTCAACTTCCGATCTTGCCGCAACAGAAGGGGTTTTCAGTTTTGCTCCCGATACCGCCTACGGTACAGACAAGAGCTCTGTCGTTATCGTCAAGCTTGAAAAGGGCAACTGGGTGCTGCAGTAGTCTTAATGAAGATGGAGCGCACCGCCAGGAACACGTGGTGCGTTCCATGCTTTTTTCACTAAGGATCGCCTTGCGCCCGCGTGCAAGGCGGTCTATATAAACCTAACGATAGACGGTTCCCGGATGGATTCCACTATTGCAATGATATTGCTGGCCGATGGTTTGGCGTGGGCGGCTATATATCTCATTATCGGCCTGGGCCTGGTGCTGATCTTCTCGGTTACTCGGGTGATCTTTGTTCCTTTTGGAAGCGTCGCGGTTTTTTCAGCGCTAAGCCTCGGAGCCATGGAGCTTGGCCGCATGCCGGCGTCGATCAACCTGATCTGTCTGTTCGTGGCCGTGGCCTTGCTCATGGAGCTTGCCCAGATCATCCGGCGCCACACTTGGAATCGTTTGCCGCGCGTCCTGTTGCATTGGCTGGTGCTGCCGCTTTTACCCTGTGCATTGGCCTATTGGGCGGCAGGCCAAGATTCCTCGGCGCTGCGTGTGGTAGCGGCTATTTTGCTGGCCGTGCCGCTGGGGCCGCTCATTGAACGGGTCGCTTTGCGTCCGATCGCCAACGCGTCTGTGCTGGCGCTGCTCATCGTATCGCTCGTGCTCGACTTGGTGCTGGCCGGCCTCGGCCTTTTATGGTTTGGTCCCGAGGGGCTGCGGACCAAGGCTTCTCTTGGCGGGTCTATCGCTTTGTCCGAGAACCTGGTTCTTAATTACCAGACTCTGCTTACCATTGGCGTGGCCATCGTGTTGGCCTTGTTGTTTTATGTGGCCTTACAGCGCACCCGCATGGGCAAGGTGCTGCACGCCACGGCATCCAACCCCACCGGCGCCCGGCTGGTCGGCATACGCCCGGCGTTCACGGCCACGATCGCGCACGTTATCGCGGCCTTGCTGGCCGGAATTGTCGGCGTGCTCATTTCGCCGGTCGCCACCATCTATTACGACAGTGGTCTCATACTCACCCTCAAGGCCTTTGTCGCAGCCATCATAGGCGGCCTGGTCAGCTATCCCCTGACCGCCCTGGGCGCATTGCTGGTCGGCGTGGCTGAAAGCTATGCGTCGTTCTGGAACAGCGGCTTGAAGGACGCCATCGTCTTTGGGCTGCTTATACCGATCCTGGTGATCCGCTCCGGCCTGACCGCCCATCACGAAGAAGAGAGTGAAGAATGAAGCAACATGCCTGGACCTCCGCGATGATGCCGCTGCTATGGATATTGCCGATTGTCATCGTGCCTCAAATCCTGGGCGGCTTTCATGTCGCCTTGCTCAACGACATTGGCATCGCAGCCCTCGTCGTTGTCGGCTTGATCCTTGTGTCAGGAATCGGCGGCGCCCAATCTTTCGGCCAGGCCGCATTTGTGGGTATTGCGGCTTACACGACCGCCTGGCTTAGCACCACGCAAGGCTTATCGCCCTGGGCCGGGTTGTTCATGGGCTTGTTGCTTACCTGCGGCAGTGCGTGGATAGTGGGGGCGGTCACCATGCGCCTCGGAGGCCATTATCTTGCCCTGAGCACCATCGCATGGGGGCTCGCCGTGCCGCTCGTGTTCGCCAATACCCAAGCGCTGGGCAGCCACACCGGCATCGACGGCATCCCTCCGATACATGTGGGGCCCTGGGCTCTTGATGAGTCCCGAACCATGTTTCTGCTGATCTGGATACTGGTGTTCGCCGGCGCCTGGTTCGCGTATAACCTGCTCAGTTCGCGGGTCGGCCGTACGGTTCGAGCGCTGCGGGGCGGAACGATATTGATGGCAAGCTTCGGCGCGGATGCCTTTCGGGTCCGCCTCATGCTGTTCGTGCTGGCCTCGGCGTATGCTTCTGTGGCGGGCTGGCTGTTTGCCCACGCAAACCGGTTTGTCAGCCATACCCCATTTTCCTTGCATGCCAGTATCGACTACGTATTCATGATGGTTGCCGGCGGCATGTCGCAACTAAGCAGTGCGCTGATCGGCTCCACCCTGTACATCGGCTTGAACAACACCTTGCAGGATGTCTTGCCATATGTCACCAGCCGGGGCGCGCAGGTGAACTCATTGATTTTCGCCTTGTTGTTCCTGGTGATACTGCAGCGCATGCCCGGCGGGATAGGCAGGCCGCTGGCGCGCCTTGCGGAACGGTTGCGCCCGACCCGCAAGGCCAAGGTTCTCCCGGCGTCGTCCGCCAGGCTTCCCCACCGGGCCATGCCCGACAAAGACAGCCCTATTTTCAGCGTTGAAAGCGCCACAAAGCGATTCGGCGGCCTGGTGGCCGTGAACGAGGTGGGGTTCGATGTGAAGGCGGGCGAAATCGTAGGGCTGATCGGACCCAACGGCGCGGGTAAATCCACGTTGTTCAACCTGCTGACCGGCACCCTGCCGCTAAGTGCGGGCTCCGTGCGATTTCTCGGCTTATCGCTGCAGGGCAAGTCGCAACGTGAGATCGCCTTGCTTGGGGTGGCTCGTACTTTCCAGCATGTAAAGCTGCGGCCGCGCATGACGGTTCTGGACAACGTTGCACTTGGCGCCCATGCCCGCGGGCAATGCGGATTATGGCGCGGCGGCCTGCATCTGGACCGAGAAGAGGAGTCGCGGATCATGGCCGAGGCGATGCATCAGTTGACGCGCGTGGGTTTGGCCGACCAAGCATACGAAATGGCCGGAAGCCTGCCGCTTGGCACCCAGCGATTGGTCGAGATTGCCCGCGCGCTGGCCGCGGACCCAGTGCTGATCATGTTGGATGAGCCCGCGGCCGGCTTGCGCCTTCTCGAGAAACAGGCCTTGGCTCGCCTGCTTGAAAACCTGCGATCCGAAGGAGTAACCGTGCTGATCGTAGAGCACGATATGGAATTCGTCATGAATTTGGTAGACCGCCTGGTCGTCATGAATTTCGGCAGCAAGATCGCGGAAGGCCGGCCTGACGAGGTGCGTGCCGATCCACAGGTGCAGGCCGCCTATCTTGGGAGCGACGCATGAGCACATTGTTGAAAGTCAATGATCTGCACGTCGCCTACGGCCAGGTCGAAGCGGTGCGCGGGGTTTCCTTTACCCTCGAAGAAGGCCACATCAGCTCGGTCATAGGCCCCAATGGCGCCGGAAAGACCACGCTGTTGGCCACATTGATGGGCTTGATGCCGGCCGTTGGCGGCCAGGTGTTCTTCGACGGTATCGACGTCAGCTGGCTCGACGTCGAGACACGGCTCGAGATGGGACTTTGCCTGGTGCCAGAGCAGCGCGAGCTGTTTGGCGACATGTCTGTACTCGACAACCTGGTTCTGGGCAGTTATGTTCGCCGCCTCTCGGCCGCTGAATTGAGGCGGGCCCTGGATGAAGCCTATGCGCGTTTTCCCCGTCTTGCCGAAAGGCGCGATCAGCGCGCCGATACTCTGTCGGGCGGCGAGCGCCAGATGCTGGCCTTGAGCCGTGCCATGATGAGCCGGCCCCGCCTGTTGATGCTCGACGAACCCAGCCTGGGCCTGGCACCGCTGATCGTGCAAGAGATTCTGGCCGAGATCGGACAATTGCGCCATAGTGGTCTTTCGGTCTTGCTGGTCGAGCAAAATGCCCGCGCAGCCCTGAAGGTGTCGTCCGAAGGCCATGTGCTGGAAGGCGGGCGTATTACGCTTGGCGGGCCGGCCGAACAACTGATCAATGACGAAGGCGTGCGGCGCGCCTATCTGGGTGGCGCATAAGGGCACGGGTTGATGCTAAACTCACGGGCATCAATCCGGCCGGTTCGTGTGTAGACACCTACCCCAGGCCAGTAAACAACATTGCCGTCGCGCGGGTATTCGCGCAATATACAAAAAAACAGGGGGCCCCATGATCTACATCTACAACCTTCTTTCCGCCATTCTCATCGGCCTGTCAATCGGTGCGGTAATGGGGCAGCGCAATAGCGCGGCTCTGGTCACCGGGCTGATCGCCATAGTTTTGGCCGTAATCACAATTGTGACCAATATGTGGATACTGCTGGCTGCTGGCTTGGTAATCTTCCTGATCGGCCAAGGCATGCAGCGCGATCGAAGGCGCGCGCTTTAATACGCAGCTTCCCTTTCAGGCAAGGCCGGCATAAAAACGGCGCCTGTCCATATGGGCAGGCGTCGTTTTTTCACGGTCGCCGTTCAAGGGCAACGGTCTTATTCGACGATGGCTTCCAGGGCGATGTCCAGCGTCACTTCGTCACCCACTGCCGGTGCGAACTTGTCGGCGTTGAAGTCGCTTCGCTTGATGACTCCGGTGGCGTTGGCGCCGATAGTGTCTTTCTTCAACATGGGATGAGGCCCGTTGAAGAACGACGTGACGGTCAGGGTTAGGGGTTTGGTGATTCCCTTGATGGTCAGGTCGCCTTCGATGCTGACGGGCTTGTCGCCTTCAAATACAACCTTGGTCGACTTGAACGTTGCGGTGGGGAACTGGGCCGTGTCCAGGAAGTCGGCGCCCTGGATGTGTTGGTCGAAATCGTCGAAGCCGGTATCGATGGACGTGGTATCGATAACGACGTCCACCTTGGCTTCGCGAGTTTTTTTATCAAGCATCACCGTGCCGCTTGTTTTGTTGAAGCGCAGGATTTGCTTGGACAAGCCCATGTGGTTATACGAGAAACGCGGGAAGCTATGGCTGGGGTCCAGCACATAAGTTTGCGGAGCGGCCAGGGCGGGGCCGGCGACGAAACTGGCAAACAATGCGGCGATGAGTGTTTTCTTCATGATGAATCCTTGTAAAAAAAAGCGTTTTCCGGCGCTGTGCCAGGGGTGTTATCGAGTAGTACGAAAGCTGCGGTCGCCTTAAGGGTTGGCGACGAAGTGAAACTTGATCTGTATGTCGTTTGCCACGATGCCGAAGTCGGCCCATTGGCCTTCGCCGATGCCGAAGTCGTCGCGCTGCAGGGTAAAGCTGCCCAGAAACACGCCGGCGTCGCCTTCTTCGGTGAATTCAAACGGGACGCTAACTTCCTTGTCGCGGCCCTTGATGCTTAGCTGGCCGGTTACTTCATAGCGGTTGTCGCCCAGCGCCGTCACCTGGGAAGACGTGAAGCGTGCAAACGGATGCCGTTCGGTATCCAGCCATTCGCTTTTTTCAAGCTCATCGTTGGCTTCGTCGTAACCCGCGTCCACATTGATGAGTGGAATTTCGATCACGACCTGGGCGGTTTCGGGGCGCTCGGTGTCGAAGCTGAAGCTTTTTGCTTCCAGGTTTTTGAAGCTGCCTTCCATGCCAACGCCCATCTGGCTATATGCGAAAACGATGCGGCTGTCGTCAGTGTTGAGGCTGGTGTAGCCGGCGGCTTGTGCGCCGCTAATGGCGGCGAAGGCCAGCGCGGCCGCGGCTAGGCAGCGGCCAAGAGGTCGGGTTGTCATAAGGTTCTCCGGTAATTTATTCAAGCTTGAGCCAGAAAAGGCAGCATGCGTGTCAGCACGGTGTCTTTCTTGATGAAGTGGTGTCCCAGGGCCGCACCCGCGTGGCCGATGACGGCGACGAACAGGGTGTAGTTAAGGTATTTATGCACTTGCATAAGCAACGCTCCCAGCTCGGCGTTCTTGGACACCAGGTCGGGCAGTGGTACGACACCAAACCACACCACTTGAAAGCCCTGGGCAGAGCTCATCAGCCAGCCGCTTATGGGTATGACGAGCATCAGCGCATACAGTAGCCAGTGTCCGGCATGGGCGGCCAGCCTTGAAAGGCGGCCCATCGAGGCGGGCATGGTGGGGGCTGGGTGCACAATGCGCCATCCCAGGCGCACTACGATCAGTAGCAACAGACCGATTCCCGCCCACTTGTGCCACGAATAGAGCTTGAGCATGTTCGGTGACAGCGGCAAATCGTGCATATAGAAGCCCAACGCGAACGTGCCAAGCAGGCCGAGGGCCATTAGCCAGTGCAGTGCGACGGCCATGGGGTTGTAATGAGTTTTCATGTCTTTGATGTATTTTGTTTAGAAGGAACCGTTGTCGCCTTCAGGTTAAAGACATTTTATTGGATATAAAAATAGTTATTAAGATGGCGATATTGGGTATTGAGTTCCATAAATGGAACAATTAAAGGGGCACAAAGACAAAATGGGTCTCGACGCCTATGCACAACGAAGGTTCGGCGGCGACGTTGGGCTGCGCCCAGGCCGGCTAAGATTGGATATCCGGACGCCGGACCCTGACACATTGGGCCACGCGCCGTGCACGTTCACGTGCGGCTTCAATGTTGTCGTCATAAGCCACCGCCACGCCCATGCGCCGATTGACGAAACTGTTGGGTTTTCCGAAAAGGCGCAATTCAGATTGCGGAATACGCAGCGCTTCATCGACGCCTTCGAATACGACGCCTTGGGCGTCGACGCCGCCGTAAATCACGGCACTGGCTCCGGGGCTTCGCAAGCGGGTGTCGACCGGCAAGCCCAGGATGGCTCGCGCATGAAGCTCGAACTCGCTCTGCCATTGGCTGATCATGGTGACCAGGCCGGTGTCATGCGGGCGCGGGCTTACCTCGCTGAACCACACCTGATCGCCCTTGACGAACAGCTCAACCCCGAAAACCCCCAGGCCGCCCAGGTCGTCCGTGATTTTGCGCGCGACCTCTTGGGCCTTGTGCAGGGCCAGGTCGACCATGGGTTGCGGCTGCCAGCTTTCAACGTAGTCGCCCGCTTTCTGAAGATGGCCGATGGGATCGCAGAAATGTGTTTCGGTCTGACCGTCGGCGCCCATGGCGCGTACTGTCAGTAGTGTGATTTCGTAGTCGAAATCGACAAACCCCTCGACAATGATGCGGCCGTGGCTGACCCTTCCCCCCGACATGGCGTAGTTCCATGCGGCTTCGATATCGTGGGGGCCGTCGATACGGCTTTGCCCCTTGCCCGAGCTGCTCATCACGGGCTTCACGATGCACGGGTAACCAATGCCGCCGTCAATTGCCGCGCGCAGTTCGTCGAGCGAATCGCAGAAGTGGTAGGGACTGGTCGGCAAGCCCAGCGACTCTGCGGCCAGACGGCGTATTCCTTCGCGATCCATGGTCAGGCGTGTGGCACGGGCGGTGGGTATGACGCGCGCCTGGCCAGCCGCCTCGAGTTCCTCGAGGGCGGGGGTGGCAATGGCTTCGATTTCGGGAACGATCAGATGGGGCTTGACCGAGCGGATCAATGCCTTGAGCTGCTCGGGGTCGGCCATGTCTATCGTGTGCGCATGGTGGGCCACCTGCTGACCGGGCGAGTTTTCATAGCGGTCGACCGCTATGGTTTCGACTCCGAGGCGCTGCAGCGCGATAAGTACTTCTTTGCCCAGCTCGCCCGAACCCAGCAACATTACGCGGGTGGCGGAAGGAGAGAGAGGGGTGCCCAGGGTCGTCATGCAACACTCATTCACAGTAGTTTGGAATCCGAATTGTACGCTGAGGCGGCGGCGGCTTTATGTTCACTTGGCCGCAATTAAGTTGACTCGAACCCCTTCTTTTAAGATAATAAGAACTATTCTCATTGCTATTTGAGGGTGTTTATGTCCTTGATCTGGTCATTCGCGCCGGTGTTCATGCTGGCGTCTGTGTTGCTGGCTCTGGCGCGCCGTTCCGGCAGCCCCGCGCCGTGGGCTTGTGGCGTTTTCGCGGCCTTGTTTTTCTTGCTTGGGGTGTTGGGCTTGTCCGCTGAAATCAGCCAGGCATCCGCCCTGGGTACCGGCGTACTGTTTATTCTGGTGGGGCTGCCTTTGGCGTCGTCGGGTGTGGCTCTATGGTGTCGGCTGGCGCCACGCATCGGCAATTCCCTTAATTTTTCCTGAACATGGTGTAATCGATAATTGGAATCGTTTAGAATTACGGGTTACACCAATCGGCGCCTGTCCGCCAACCAGGAGAATTGTTTGATGCGCAGTATGTTGCTTGGGGCATTGCTGGCCCTGTCCGTAGGTTCGGCCCACGCGGCCGTTGATAAAACCGCCGTTGTGAAAACCTATGCCGACGTGGCCCTGGCCGAGTACCAAGATGCATTGGCAACCGCCAAGCGCCTGCAACAGGCGGTCGATGCCCTGGCGGCAAAGCCCAGCGCCGACACACTCCGTGCCGCGCGGCAAGCCTGGCTCGATGCGCGTGTGCCGTATCAGCAGACCGAGGCTTTCCGCTTCGGCAACCCGATCGTTGACGCCTGGGAGGGCCGGGTAAATGCCTGGCCGCTGGACGAAGGCATGATCGACTATGTAGACGCCTCGTACGGCATTGAATCTGACGTCAATGCTTATTATGTTGTTAACGTCATTGCCAACGACAGCATCAGTGTGGGCGGCAAGGCCGTCGATACAAGCGTCATTGATGCCCAGCTGCTCGGCGAGGTGCTGCACGAAGCCGATGGCAACGAGGCCAATGTGGCCACCGGTTATCATGCCATCGAGTTTTTGCTGTGGGGTCAAGACCTCAATGGCACCGGCCCTGCACCCGCCGACCGTCAGGGTACGCCCCAAGAACGCCACGCCGGCAATCGTCCATACACCGATTTCGATCTTGCCAATTGCACCGGTGGCAACTGCGACCGGCGCGTCACCTATCTTACCGTGGTTACTCAGATGCTGGTCGACGACCTGCAGGAAATGGTTGAGAACTGGGAGGCCGACGGCGGCGCCCGTGCCGATGTGCAAGCCGATCCGCAGCAGGGCCTGATCGCCATGTTGACCGGACTGGGCAGCCTTTCGTATGGCGAATTGGCGGGCGAGCGCATGAAGCTCGGCCTAATGCTGCACGATCCCGAAGAAGAACACGACTGCTTCTCCGACAATACCCATAACTCGCATTATTACAATCAGATCGGCATGATGAACGTGTATTACGGGCGCTACAAACGCATTGACGGCACGGTCGTCGAAGGAACCAGCCTGTCGCAATTGGTCGCCGAAAAAGATGTCGAGCTCGATAAAGAGGTGCAGGCTCGAATGAATGAGGCCCACGAAGCCATGCTGGCCATGAAGCAGCGCGCGGAAACCACGGAAACCTACGACCAGATGATCGCGCAGGGTAATGCCGAGGGTAATCAGACAGTGCAAGCGGCCATCGACGCGCTTATCGCCCAGACGCGCAGCTTCGAACGGGTCATTACCGCGCTCGACTTGGGCGGCGTAGAGCTTGAGGGCTCAGATAGCCTCGACAGCCCGGACGCAGTGTTCCAGTAAAAGTGATGGCCGTGTCAGAGAAAAGGCGCCGGTTCACCGGCCTTGTGCCTGTGGCAATCGGTGTGCTGGCTGTATTGCTTCCGGTGGTCGCCCCTGGGGCGGCGCCGCTGTCGCATCGCGACGATCTCACTGACGAAGACCGCAGCCGTGTCGCGGCCATTGTCCGGCCGGCCACCGAATTTTCCGTGCCGGAGCCGTTCGAGGTTATGCAGGGCGGCGCCGGCACCGTCGACAAGCACGTCAACGCCGACATCTATTCCCATCCGGCAGCCAACCTCAGTTTCGAGGGGCGCCAGGAATTCATGGTGGGCAACGGCCTGTTTCGTAAAGACTGGGTGTCCTCGCCCGCTTCTACGCAGGCATCGGACGGCCTGGGGCCCTTGTTCAACGCGCGTTCGTGCCAGGCATGCCACGTCAAGGACGGGCGCGGCACGGTACCCGGTTTCGAAAAATTCGAACAGCGAGATTCGGTGGCGCTGCTGGCGCGCCTGTCTCGCCCCACCAGCGTGCAAGACGCGCGCGAGCGCATCGGGCACGGAGAAATCCAATGGATGCCGGACCCTGTATACGGTAATCAGCTGCAGCCGTTTGCGGTTGCCGGCGTGCCCGCCGAGGGACAATTGTCGATCGAATACCGCGAGGCGCCTGTGCAGCTCAATGGCGGCGAGACCGCGGTGCTGATGCAACCCGTCTATCAGGTGCGGAACCTCAACTACGGGCCGCTGCACCCAGACACCGTCATTTCGCCCCGCCTGGCTCCGCCGATGTTGGGGCTTGGCCTGCTCGAGGCCATACATGAGGGCGATATATTGGCTAATGCCGCACGTGAAAAGCCGGATGGCGTGGCCGGCAAGCCGAATTGGGCCTGGACGGAGGACGGGAAGCGGGTGCTGGGGCGCTTCAGCTGGAAGGCGGGCCAGCCAGATGTGCACCACCAGGCTGCAACGGCGTTTTCAAATGATATGGGCTTGTCGACGCCCCTGTTCCCCGACCACCACGGCGATTGCACCGAGGCGCAGATGGATTGCCGGCAGATGCCTCATGGCGCACAAGAACATCTGGGCGAGCACGAAGTGCCCGCGAGGTTGGCCGACTTTGTTACCTTCTATTCCGAAAACCTGGCCCTGCCTCGGCGACGCGATGTCGACGACCAGCGCGTGCTGGCCGGAAAGAAGCTATTTTATGAGTCTCAGTGCGTTGCCTGCCATGTGCCCAAGTACGTCACCAGCCGCGACGCGTCTCGTCCCGAGTATCGTTTCCAGCTGATCTGGCCATACACTGATTTATTGCTGCACGACATGGGTCCGGGCTTGGCGGACGGCCAGGTCGAGGGCGAGGCGAGCGGCAGCCAGTGGCGCACTCCACCCCTTTGGGGCATAGGCCTTACCAAGACTGTGAATCCCGATGCCACATGGCTGCACGACGGCCGTGCGCGCACTTTGCTTGAGGCCGTGCTGTGGCATGGGGGCGAGGCACAGGCCGCTCGCGACCGCGTGGTCGCCATGACTCCTGAAGAGCGTGGAAACCTTTTACGCTTTCTCGAATCGTTGTAGGGAAAAACGTGATGAAGAAATGGATGGCGGCAGCGCTGCTGGCCGTGGCGCCATTGGCGGCCCAAGGTGATGCTTTGCCCGAGACCGACGATGGCCTTGGGAGTCGGCTGACCCAGGTTTACATTGCGCCGGCGATGGCCGAGTTCCAGCAGGCGGCGGCGCATATGGGCGATACCTTGCAAAGCGCTTGCAGTACAGCCCATGAAAGCGGTAGCACAGAGTCGGCGGCAGCCTTCGAGCGCTTGGTCAAGGCGTGGGCCGGCATCGAGTTTTTGCGCTTCGGTCCCCTGGTCGACTTGAATCGCTTTGAAAACATTTATTTCTGGCCCGATCCGCGCGGCGTCATGACAAGACAGGTTCAAGGCATGTTGGCCAAGCCGGTCGCCGAAATTCCTGATGCCCGTGGCCTGGCGTCTCACAGCATCGCCTTGAAAGGGCTGCCGGCGCTGGAATATGTACTGTATAGAAACAAAGGGCTGTTAACGGGAGCCGAAGCTGACAACCGGGATACAGCATGCGCGTATGCGCTGGCAGTGGCGGGCAACCTTGAGCAAATCGGCGCCGACCTGGCGGCGCAGTGGAGCCAGGGCGGTGAGCAGGCCGGCCTGTTCGCCCGCCCCAATGCCGACAACCCGCTTTATCGCAGCTCTCAAGAAGTTGCCGCCGAGGTGGTCAAGGCTTTGTCCACCGGTCTGCAGTTCCAGGCTGACGTCAAGCTGGCGCCGGCCCTGGGCACAGATGTCGCGAAGGCAAATGTCCGCAAAGCACCGTTCTGGCGCAGCGGGCTTGCCGCCACGTCGATCGAAGCGGCTGTGCAGGGCATGCTTGCGTTTTACGATGCCGGGCAATATCGCTTTGCGAACGCTGCATGGTTGGACCAGAACATAAGGGGTGAGCTGAAGCGGGCCGCCGATCACCTGGCGCAAATGCATGGCTCAACCGATGAACTCTTCGGCGCAGAAGACAGCCATCGTGAGCTGGTGTTGGTAACGCTGCTGCTGCGTAATGCCAAAGACCTCGTCGACCAGCATATGGCGCCTGCCTTGGGCGTAAGGATAGGGTTCAATGCACTTGACGGAGATTGACCGGCGTCGCTTCTTGGCTTTCGTGTTGGCGTCGGGCGCCGTGCCCTTATGCGGAGCCGCCCAGACGCCGCCAAGCACAAGCCAGGCTCTATACCTGGCGGCCCGCAAGCGCGAAGGCCAGTATGAGGCGGCGGTGTTCGATGCGGCCGGAACCGACCTTCGTGTTGTGCCCTTGCCTGATCGCGGGCACAGCTTTGCCATCGACAAAGAGCGGCGGCGCGCAGTCGCCTTTGGGCGTCAACCGGGGTTCTTTGCGATGGCTTTCGATCTTGAAGGCGGGGAGCCGGCTCGGCCCCTGCCAATCGCAAAGGGAAGGCATTACTTTGGCCATGGCGTCTACACGCCTGACGGCCGTCTTCTGTTTGCCACGGAAAACGATTATGAGGCGGGGCGGGGTTTGCTGGGTATTTATGACGCATCCGCACTGGGCGGGTATCGACGGGTGGGCGAGTTTTCGTCGGCGGGAATCGGGCCGCACGAAGTCGTCTTGATGCCCGATGGGCACACGCTGTGCGTCGCCAACGGAGGCATACTGACCCACCCCGATTACGGCAAGCTTGAACTTAATCTCGATTCCATGAAGCCGTCGCTGGCATATGTGGATGCACGCAGCGGCAAGCTGCTCGAACAGGTGTACCTGCCGGACGAATTGCACCAGCTTTCCTTGCGCCATATGGCATTGGACGCAACGGGCGCGGTATGGGTCGGCTGCCAGTACATGGGCCCGGCCGCCGTCCGTCCCGCCTTGGTGGCCCGCCATCGGCGCGGCGAGCCGATACGGCTTTTCCCAGGGCCGCCCGAGGTGTTGCGCGGCATGCGCAATTATGTGGGTTCCGTGGCGGCAGACCCCGGCGGCCGTTTCATCGCCACCTCAAGCCCCGTGGGCAATTGCGTGGTGTTCTGGGAAGCAGTCAGTGGAAGCTTTCTTGGGCAAGTAAGACTGAATGATGGATGCGGCGTGGCGGCCGCCGCCGACAATGGGTTTTTATTGAGTAATGGCCTGGGCGCCTTGGTGTCTATCGGTCTGGCGCATGAGAGCCACACAATGGTTGACACAGCCGACCTGGCTTTGGAGGGTGAACGGCTAACCACGATCTTGTCAGAGCAGCCTGGCCGCGCCTGGGATAACCACCTGCGTAAGGTCTAAGCCAATTGAATGGCGCCACGCGGCCCAGGCTGGTATTACTTGCCGGTTTGTGCCTTGTGGCAGTCTCTCAAACCATTTACCATGGTTCAACCACCAACGAGTTCAGCGCAAGGAGCGAACCATGAGCACCAATCATGTCTACAAGCAGATCGAACTGACCGGTTCGTCGCCCACCAGCATTGAAGACGCGGTGTCCAACGCCATCGCGAAGGCAAGCGAAACCGTACGCAACATCCAGTGGTTTAACGTTGTCGAAACCCGCGGCCATGTCGTAGACGGCAAGGTGGGGCATTGGCAGGTCACCATCAAGCTTGGTTTCACCATGGAGTAAACCTTCTTTCCATGCAGGATGATTTTCAGCCGGTAAATAGCGTTTCCGCAGCGACGCTCGACGACTACAACAAAAACGCCAAGGGCTTTCGGGCCGGCACTTGGGGCCATGACGTCAGCCAGAACATCCAGGCGCTGCTGCGGCACATCCAGGCTGAACCGCCGTTTCGCATCCTGGATTTCGGCTGCGGGCCGGGTCGCGACCTAAGCGCTTTTTCTCAACTTGGCCATAATCCCGTGGGCCTGGATGGCTCGCGGGAATTCGTCGCGATGGCGCGCGAGGCTTCGGGATGTGAAGTCTGGCATCAAGATTTCCTTAAGCTCGATCTGCCCGATGCTTATTTTGACGGCGTGTTTGCCAATGCGTCGCTGTTCCACGTGCCCACCGCCGATATCGGGCGCGTTTTGCTTGAGTTGAATGCGTGTCTTAAGCCGGGCGGGGTGCTGCTAAGCTCCAACCCCAGGGGCGCCAACCAAGAAGGCTGGAACGGGGCCCGGTATGGCGTCTATCACGACCTGGCATCATGGCGTCAAGATCTTGAGCAAGCCGGCTTCACCGAGCTCGATCATTACTACCGTCCCGACGGCTTGCCGCGCGAACAGCAACCGTGGCTGGTTACCCTCTGGCGCAAGGCGGACGACCCGGCTTAGCGTTCGCTAAGGCTTCGCTTTTATAGCGGTCGGGATGCCTAAACCAACAGCCAACAGCAAGGGACGGTACAGCGGCAAGGCGGCAGTCGTTTTAGGCTGGAGCCATTTGCGGCGGGGCAGCGCTTGGGCAGGGAACTGTCCAGGCACTGTCCGTGATCAGAGGCGGGCGGTTTCTTGACGGCTGGGCGTGCAGTCTGCCTGGGTAACATAGCTGCCCGCAGCGACGTCCTGAGTCAGCCAGACATTGCCTCCGATGACACAGCCCCGCCCCAGCGTAACGCGCCCCAAAATGGTGGCGCCGGCATAGATGACCACATCGTCTTCAACAATGGGATGGCGCGGCAAGCCTTTTTGCAGCGAACCGTTTTCGTCGGTGGGAAAACGCTTGGCGCCCAAGGTAACTGCCTGGTAGATGCGCACGCGTTCGCCAATGACGGTGGTTTCGCCGATTACCACGCCGGTACCGTGATCAATGAAGAAACTGCCGCCAATCTGGGCCCCCGGGTGGATGTCGATGCCTGTCTGGCCATGAGCCAGTTCGGACGCGACCCGAGCCAGAAGAGGCAGGCCCTGCTGATACAACTGGTGTGCAATACGGTGATAGATCATCGCTTCCATGCCGGGGTAGCACAGAAGCACTTCGTCGACCGTTCGTGCGGCGGGGTCGCCGTGATAGGCGGCCAAGGCGTCGCTGTCGAGCAGGCTTCGGATGTTTGGCAGCGAGGCTGCCAGTTCGCGTATGGCCTGGCCGGCCCGCGCCTGGATGGCCACGTTGCCGACGTCTTCGTCGTGGCGCGCCATGTAGCGCAGTTCGAGGCGTGCCTGATTAAGCAGTGAATGCAGGGCCGACTCCAGTGTGTAGCCCACGTAGTAGTCTTCACTTTCGTGGCGCAGGTCGGTCGGCCCGAGACGCATCGGAAACAACGCGCCCTTAAGGTCGTTCATGGCTTGCGCCACCGCTTCGCGCGAAGGAAACTCGCGTCCGTCGGGTTCTCGGGGACGCCCTTGGGAATCACGCCAGTTCTGGCGGATTTCATGGAGGGACTTGACGATGGGGTTGATGTCGAAGACGGCCATATGGATACTGCCTGGTGATGACTTGGGACAATGATAAATGTTACCACCCAATGGCGGGCGTTTTGTTTTTACGTATCGCGTGCCGGGGCCGAACAAAGGGAACGTAAAATACATCGCCATGAAACCCACTTCCATCCAAACGTCAGGCGGCGCGACGAATCAGGGCAAGCCGCTGGTACTTGTCCTGCCCGTCCTTGGCGACGAGCATCTTGCGTTGATTGAACGAAACTATCGCATAATTTATGCCCCTAAGCCGGATTCGGTCCAGGCCCAGTTGGCGGCAGCCGATCCTGACGTTCGCGCCGTGCTTACCAGCGGCACAATAGGCCTTGCAGCGGAAGCCATCGCGGCGATGCCGCGGCTTGAGCTGATCTGCGCGTTGGGGGTGGGTTACGAGAACATTGATGTTTCGGCGGCCAGGGCCCGCGGGATAGTGCTGGCAAACGGCGCCGGCGTAAATGCAGATTCGGTGGCTGATCATGCCATGGGCTTATTGCTGGCAACCGTGCGGGGCATCGTCACTCTGGACGCACAAGTGCGCCAAGGCTTGTGGCGCGACGACCTGCCCTTGCCGGCCGATGTGTCGGGACGGCGGCTCGGTTTGCTGGGGCTGGGGGATATCGGCCATAAGATCGCCCGTCGCGCCCAGGCCTTCAATCTGGAAATCGGCTATTGCACGCGTAACGCGCGCACGGATGTACCGTATCTCTATCATGCCAGTGCGCTCGAGCTGGCACGCTGGTGCGACTTCCTGATCGTCATTACTCCCGGTGGCCCATCAACCCGCCACTTGGTCAACGCTCCGATCATCGAAGCCATAGGACCACAAGGGGTTCTCGTGAATGTGGCGCGAGGCAGCGTGGTGGACACCGCAGCCTTGGCAGAGGCCTTGCGCCACGGCCGCCTGGGCGGTGCGGGGCTGGATGTGTATGAAAGCGAGCCGTTGCGGCCCGAACTGCTTATGGGGTTGCCGGGCGTCGTGCTGACACCTCACGTGGGGGGAAGCTCGCCTCAGGCCGTGCGCAACTCGGTTGATCGCTTCCTGGCCAATGCCGACGGACATTTCGCGGGGCGTGGCCCCGACAGCCCGATATAGAGCCGGCCGGGGCCGCAAGGTTTGGCCTGATAATTTAGAACTCGTCCCAGTCGCCGCCCAGCGCGGCAGCCGACGCGCCGCCGGCGGCTGCCACCGCCAGGGCCGGAGCGGCCAGGCGTGGTGCGATGGGCTCGTGCGTCTCCGGTTTGTACCCTTCGCTCTGGAACTCGTCAGGCTGGTATTCCGACGAATGAGAAGACTGGGCATGCTCTTCAAATTCGTGTCCGACATTGAACACGCCGACCACATCCACCAGCCTGCGGGCCTGGTCGCGCAGGCTGTCCGCGGCAGCGGCGGATTGCACGACCAATGACGCGTTTTGCTGAGTGACGCCGCTAAGCTGGGCGACGGCGTCGTTGATTTGGTTTAGCCCCGAGGTTTGCTCGACGGTCGCTGCGCTGATTTCGTTGATCAGGTCGGTAACGCGCCTGACCTGCGTGACGATATCGGCCATGGCCGCACCGGCGGCATCGACCATTTTGCCGCCTGCTTCGACTTTCTGCGCGCTATCGTCGATAAGCTGCTTGACGTCCCTGGCGGCCGAGGCGCTTTTTTGCGCCAGGCTTCGCACTTCGCTGGCCACGACGGCGAAGCCGCGCCCTTGCTCGCCGGCGCGGGCCGCTTCAACGGCGGCGTTCAATGCCAGGATATTGGTTTGGAAGGCGATCGAATCGATGACCCCGATGATGTCCACGACTTTCTGCGACGAAGAGTCGATGTCGCGCATGGTGGAGACGACGTCGTTCACGACGTCGCCGCCCCGGGTGGCGGACGCGCTGGCGGACGAAGCCATGTCGGCCGCTTGGCGAGCGACGTCGGCGTTGTTCTTCACGGTGCTGGACAGCTCTTCCATGGCGGAGGCCGTTTGGGTCAGGTTGGCTGCCTGCTCTTCGGTGCGTTGCGACAGATCGGCGTTTCCGACGGCGATCTGATTCGAGCCGGTGGCGATGTGATCGCTGCTGCCGCGCACCGCCGCGACCACCTTGCGCAAGGATTCCTGCATTTGGTTCATTGCGTGCACCACGCTGCCGACAGCGGCTTTGCGCGTGTCGATCTTGCTTGTGAGGTTGCCCTGGGCGATGGCGGCCGCGATGCGCGCGACGTCGCGGGGTTCGCCTCCAAGCTGGCGGGTGAGCACACGGGTAATGAGCCATCCTAGAAGAACGGCCAATATCGCGCCGCCCAAAGTAAGAGCAATCAGGCTGTAGAGCGTCGTGCGGTATATGCCCGCGATCTGCTCCGAATAATGCTGCGCGATATTCTGCTTTTGGGCCGTCAGCATGCTGATTAATATTTCGGCAGTGTCGCCTCGCGAGCGTACTTCGCTGTACAGCCTATCGGTGATGACTTCTTGGCTGGGAAGATCGGCCCGGTTCTGTGTGACCAGGGATTCGACCGTTTCTCTGTATTCGTTGACGGCTTTTAAAGCGTCTTGAACCAGCTTTTTGTCTTGGTCTGAATCGAACGATTTTTCGAGGTTTTGAAGCTCATAGACAAGAGAGTCGAAACGCGACTCCATGGCGAGGAACTCGGCGACATGCACGCCGGCGTCGGGCGCCAGCAGAGTGTTGCGCAGGGCCCGTCCGGCTGAGACGATATGCAGACGGGCTTCAGCGACCGCCGCCACGCCAAGCAGCTCTTGCTCGTACATGTGGTGCGCCATTTGGTTCATCTGCTGAGTTGAACGGACTCCCACCGCGCCGATGACGGCAGAGATCGCCGCTACGATAAGAAACCCGCCGATTAGCCTGGTTCTGACCGTCGTATTGCTAATCCAACCCATTGTCTGCTCCATCCCGCATGTTTGTGATCGTGGTTTTTAGTTTTAACGACTCAAGAGACGACAAGTTTAGTTCGCCTTCTTTGGATGAACCCCCGGTGGGCGTGTGGATCATGGGTTCATAGCAGAGGTTCGCGGTACACTCGAAGCCGGAAACACCCAATCATTCGGAGTCAAAATGAAACACGCGTTTGTCGCTAGATTGGCCCTGTGCGGTGCAGCGGTCCTGGCTTGGCCGACTGTCATGCAGGCGTCCTCCTCACAGCTACCCATGCAACTGGCTCACGCTCATGGCGCTAAAGCACACAATAGCCACGGCCACGATCATCATGCACATCAGGCGCCGTCGCAAGAATCCATTGCGGCCATGCCGGTCGCACCGTCCGTTGCCATCGCCGATTGCTGGATCCGGCTACTGCCTTTGCCGGCGCCTTCGGCCGGATATTTCAAGACGGCCAATAAGGGCGATGGCAGCGTCACACTAACCGGGGCGGCGTCCGCGCGCTACGGCCAGGTCATGCTGCACCAGACCACGCATACCGATGGCATGAGCCGGATGTCCTCGGTCGAGGGGGTCGAGATTCCCGCCGGGCAAACACTTGAGTTCAAGCCGGGCAGCTATCACATCATGCTCGAAAAGCCCACTGACGAAATCAAGGTCGGTGACACCGTCGCCATGCAGTTCTTGTTCGAGTCGGGCGAGAAAGCCGAGGCCGATTGCGACGTGAAGCCGGCCAACACATTGGCCAAATAAGCTGGCTGTGGCTTAGGCCTGTTCTGATCGAGCAGATATGCCAGGTCGAGCCCCATAGCGAACCATGAACCAGCAGCACGGGCCGGCCTGCAAATTGCCACAGGCGCCGGCGCGAGGCCGTGCGCTCGCGGCAAACTGAAGCGTTTTATTGAAGTAGTTCGAGGCGGCTCTTCGCGGTATCGGCGGCCGAGCTTTGAGGATAGTCGCGCACAATTTGTTCAAGGCTGGCTTTTGCGCCGGCCATGTCGTTGAGTTCGATCTTGCTGGCGGCGACGATTAGCAGGGCGTCGGGCGCTCGTGGGTCGTTGGGCGCATCCTGGGACAGCTTCTGCAATTGGGCGACGGAGCCTTTGAAATCTTTAGTGGCATACATGCTGCTGCCCAGATAAAACTTGGCTTCGGACGCCAGTTGACTGTTGGGATAATCTTGCAGGAATCCGTTAAGCCCCTGGGCGGCCTCTTTATATTTGCCGCTGCGGAAGAGGCCCATTGCGTTATCGTACGACGCTTGTTCGCGTGGGTTGTCAACCTGTATCGAGCTGCCGCCCGCTTGGTCCTGGCCCGCGCGCTTATTGATGTCGAGCTCAAAACGCATGCGTTCGATCTGCCCACGCATGTCGGCGATTTCATGCTGCAGGGTTTCTATTTGGTCAGCGAGCAAGAAGCGGGCTTGCTGGTTCTGATCGTGCATCTGCCTCACTTGCTGGCGTAGCTCGAGTATGGCCCTGCGTGCCTCGTCGTCGGCGAAAGCATGGGCGGGCAGCATGAAAATCGCCGAAAACGTAAAGGCGGTGGCCATTACCAGGGGACGGGATGTGGAAACAAATCTGCGCATCGTGAGGCTCCGGCGCCGCATTCGAGCGGCGGGCTAATTTGTATCTGAGATATTAACGAAACGGAAACAAAAGCGCCGCGACGGAAAGCCGCCGCGGCGCCGCAGTGACTCAAGCCGTTAGATTAACGCCGATAGACGATGTCTGCACGACGGTTTTCGGCAAAGTCGGCTTCGGTGTTGCCATGAGCCTTGGGACGCTCTTTACCGAAGCTGATGGTTTCGATCTGGTCGGTGCGCACGCCCATGAGGGTCATCATGCGAGCGACGGCTTCAGACCGACGCTGCCCCAGAGCCAAGTTGTACTCGGCGCCGCCGCGGGCGTCTGTGTTGCCTTCAATGACAATTTGCTGCTGGCCGTTGTTGGAGAGATAAGAGGAGTGCATTTCGACCACATTGCGATATTGGTCGGGTACGACGTAGCTATCAAACTCGAAGTAAACCGAGCGTTGCTGGGCCAGTGGACTTTGTGGATTGAAAGGGTCCATAACCTGGCCGGTGGACGCGCCGTCGCCCATGCCGGCGCCGCTGCCGGACTGGGATTCGTCTAGGGGCACGGAGCTGCAAGCCGCCAACGAAGCGGCAAATGCGGCAACACTAAGGCTTTTTACGATACGCGATCTCATTTGAGTTCCTTTTAGAAAGAGTCACGAAAAACTAATTGGTAAATGGTCCCCAGGTGGGCTCACGTACTTTGCCGTCGAGAGTCGACAATGTCTGCCTTACCCTGCCATCGGTGGAAACCACGGCCAGTACGCTGCGCCCGCCCTGAATGGAACTATAGAGGACTTGCATTCCGTTCGGTGCGAAGCTGGGTGATTCGTCGTCGGGCCCGTCTGTCAACAATTGCTCGGCTCCTGTCGCCATGTTTTGCAAAGCGATGCGAAATGCGCCATCCCTTCGTGTAACGTACACCAGTTCGTTTCCGCTTGGCGAGAGGGCCGGTGAAATGTTGTAACTGCCATTGAACGTAATGCGGGTGGCATTTCCGCCTGATACAGGCACGCGATAGATCTGCGGTGCGCCGCTGCGATCACTGGTGAACACCAGGCTGCTGCCGTCGGCCGAATAGAAGGGCTCGGTGTCGATCAGGGGTGAGCGCATGACACGGCGCAAGCCCGAACCGTCGGCGTTGATGGTGTAGATTTGGGCGATGCCGTCGCGCGATAGTGTGATGGCAAGCTGTTCGCCGTTCGGAGACCAGGCAGGGGCGCTGTTGTTGCCTTTGAAATTAGCGATAGGGAAGCGCTGTCCGGTGGCCAGTGTCTGTACGTAGACGACGGGCTTTCCGGTCTCGAAGCTGACATAGGCAAGCTTGGAGCCATCTGGCGACCAGGCAGGCGAGATGATCGAATGCTTGGAGCGCAGCATTACCTGTGGGTTCTGTCCGTCGGCGTCTGCAATTTGTAACTCGTGCGTGTTGTTTTTCTGCACGACGTAAGCGAGCCGGGTCGAGAAGACGCCTCGTACGCCTGTAACTTGCTCGTAGATGCGATCGGCGATTTGATGGGCGATACGCCGCAGCTCTTTTTCGGAGCCGCTAAAAGCCACGCCGTCGAGCTGGCTTTTTTGGTTCACGGCGCCCAGACGATAGCTGATGGTGTATTGCCCAGCCGCCTGGCTGATGCTGCCGTAGGCGATGTAGTGTGCTCCGCGGTTATGCCAGTCGTCGTAGTCGATGGTGCTTTCGGCATCGAGTGTGGCTCCGGTGGCGTTGACCAGGCGGAACTGGCCCGAACGGGTAAGGTCGGCGCGAATTACCTCGCCAATGAGTTGGCCCTGGGGATCACCGGTGAAGTCGGCGATGGCGATGGGGTACTGGGTAGCGCCCACGCCGGAGATGTCGACCCGAAGCTGAGCCTGGGCGGTGCCGACGGCAAGCAGGCTTAGGGCAAGCAGCAGTCCGAACAGGCCTGCCCGCCATGAGCGATGCATGGTCTTGGTTACAGGGATGGCGGTGGTCATGTCGGCTGATCTCCTATTGGTCATACATTTGATAGTCCACGTCGATATATGGAGGATACTTGCCCGAAGGTGGCTTGGGGAAGGGATTGCAGCCCTTGATTCCGGATTCGACCGCCCGGTCGAAGGCCGGGTTGCCGGAAGAACGCATCATACGGGTTCCGGTCACGTTGCCGCTGCCGTTCAGATTCACCCTGTATTGTACTGTCGGGTTGGGGCCGTTGCGAGGTGGCGTCGCATAAACTACGCCGGGTCGCACGCATTGACGCACCAAGGCCGCATAGCCCGAGTCCGAGCCGCCGCCTCCGCTCTGATTTCGGTCAGCCGTGCCGCCGGCGATGCCCGCGGCTCCTAGAGCGTCGCCGCGCATCGCTGCCCGGATGGCGTCTTGTTTGGCTTGCTCTTCTTTGGCTTTCTTCTCGGCGGCTGCCTTGGCTGCGGCGGCTTTCTTTTCAGCCGCCGCTTTGTCAGCAGCAGCTTTCTTCTCAGCGGCCGCTTTTTCGGCGGCAGCTTTTTCAGCGGCGGCCTTCTTCTCGGCCGCAGCCCTTTCAGCAGCGGCTTTGTCAGCAGCAGCTTTCTTCTCAGCGGCCGCTTTTTCAGCAGCGGCCTTTTCAGCAGCGGCCTTTTCAG